>NZ_JAPVLS010000120.1:0-24480 GCF_027158125.1 Streptomyces sp. H39-C1 | reverse complement strand
CGGCGCTGCGTCCAGGCGCTGTACGAGCGGCCGGACGTGATCCTCGCGCTCACCGGCCAGGCGGTCATCGACGGCGACGGTCAGGTGACAGTCCAGTACGAGTACACGCTCGCCACCGACTCGCCGCTGGTCACCGCTGCCGAGCCGTCCTCACTGGCCGACCTGATGAAGGAGATGGCGGCTGCCGACACCGTGGTGGCGATCAGGTACCACAACCTGATCTGCGCGCTGAAGACCAGCACGCCGGTGCTCGCCCTCTGCTATGCGGCGAAGAGTGACGCGCTCATGACGGAGATGGGTCTCGGCGCGTACTGCCACCCGGCGCGCGAGGTCGACGCCGACCGGCTGCTCGAGCAGTTCTGGGCGCTGGAGAAGCGATCGGCCGAGCTGCGGCAGACCCTCACCGAGCGGAACCTGGCCGCCGCCCGGCAACTCGAGCACCAGTTCAACTCCTTGACCGCGGCCCTGTTTCCTGCGGCCGACCACGTCCACACCTCGAGGAAGGCTCCATGAAGGCGACCGAAGTCCCGGAGATCACCGGCGCGTACCTCTTCGAGCCGACGCGGTACGCCGACGAGCGCGGCTTCTTCTGCCGTACCTTCGACGCCGACGTGGTCCGCTCGGTGGGCCTCGACCCGGACGCCTTCGTCCAGGACAGCGTGTCCCGCTCGGTCCGGGGCGTGCTGCGCGGCCTGCACCTGCGCTCCGGAGCCGGCGAGGCGAAGCTGGTGCGGTGCTCGTACGGGAGGATCTTCGACGTCGTCGTGGACCTGCGGACGGACTCGCCGACCTATCGCAACCGAGCCTTCTTCGAGCTGTCCGGCGAGACGCAGACGACCCTGTACATCCCGGCGGGGTGCGCGCACGGCTTCCAGGCGCTGACCGAAACCGCTGACACCTCGTACCGGATCGACCGCCCGCACGATCCGGCCGAGGACGTGACGATCGCCTTCGACGACCCGGAGCTCGCCATTCCCTGGCCGCTGCCGGCCACATCGATGTCCCAGCGGGACCGGGAGGCGCCCAGCCTCGCCGAAGTCCTGAAGCACAGCGAGAAGTGAGGTCGGCGTGGACACCCAACACACCGAAGAGACTGAAGTCACCGTGGACACCGAAGAGTTCCTCCTGCCCCGGTCGCGGATGGCGAACGAGCGGTTGCACGCCATGATCCCCGGGGGCGCGCACACCTACGCCAAGGGCGACGACCAGTACCCCGAGAACGTGGCGCCGGTCATCAGCCACGGCCGCGGTGCCCACGTGTGGGACATCGACGGCAACCGCTATATCGAGTACGGCTCCGGCCTGCGGTCGGTCAGCCTCGGCCACGCCCACCCACGCGTGCTCGAGGCGGTGCGGCGGGAACTCGACCGCGGCAGCAACTTCGTCCGGCCGTCCATCGTGGAGGTCGAGGCCGCGGAGCGCTTCCTGGCCACGGTGCCGACCGCGGAGATGGTGAAGTTCGCGAAGAACGGCTCCGACGTCACCACCGCCGCGGTGCGCCTCGCCCGCGCCGTTACCGGGCGCCCGCGGGTGGCCATCTGCGGCGACCATCCGTTCTTCTCCGTCGACGACTGGTTCATCGGCATCACGTCGATGTCCGCAGGCATTCCGGCGGCGACCACCGGGCTCACCGTGGCGTTCCCTTACGGGGACCTGGCCGCCACGGAGGAATTGCTCACCCGGTACCAGGATGAGGTCGCCTGCCTGATCCTCGAACCGGCCGGCCACACCGAGCCCCCGCCCGGATACCTCGCCGGCCTGCGCGAGCTGGCCGACCAGCACGGCTGCGTACTGATCTTCGATGAGATGATCACCGGCTTCCGCTGGTCCGAGGCGGGCGCCCAGGGCCTGTACGGCGTGGTGCCCGACCTCTCCACGTTCGGCAAGGCGCTGGGCAACGGGTTCGCCGTCTCCGCGCTGGCCGGGCGCCGCGACCTGATGGAGTGGGGCGGGCTGCGTCACTCCGGCGACCGGGTGTTCCTGCTGTCCACCACGCACGGTGCGGAAACGCACTCCCTGGCCGCCGCGATGGCCGTGCAGACCACCTATGTCGAGGAGGGCATCACCGCACAACTGCACGCCCTCGGCGAGCGGTTGGCCACCGGTGTCCGCGCCGCCGCGGCCGGCATGGGCGTCGGCGACCACGTCGTCGTACGAGGCCGGGCCAGCAACCTGGTCTTCGCCACCCTGGACGAGAACGGGCAGCCGTCGCAGCAGTACCGCACCCTGTTCCTGCGCCGGCTCCTCGCGGGCGGAGTGCTGGCCCAGTCGTTCGTGGTGAGCAGCGCGCTTGACGACGCAGACATCGACCGAACCATCGACGTGGTGGCCCAGGCATGCGCGGTGTACCGGAAGGCACTGGACGCCGCTGACCCCACCCCCTGGCTGGCCGGGCGGCCGGTGAAGCCCGTGTTCCGCCGCTTGGTGTGACGTGACGTCAGCGACGCTCCCGCCAACCGGCCGCGGCCGTCCGATCAACCAGCCAGTCGGCCATCCGGTCGACCAGCCACGCGGTCGCCGGGATCACCGCCAGCGCGGTGCACCAGCCGCCGAGGGCGTCGGTCGGGTAGTGCGCGCCCAGAGCGACCTGCGCCCAGCCCATGGCTGCGCCGGCAACCAGCGCCGCGGCGAGCACGAGTAACGTGCGGCCCGTCCGGCCGAGGCCGAGCCGGCCGGTCGCGAGCAGCGCCACCATGAGGGCGAGCGCGGTGGCGAAGGCGGTGTGCCCGCTCGGGTAGGACAGGTTGCCGTCGCCGTGGATGGTGCGCCCCACCAGATGCTTGAGCAGCGTCGCCGTTCCCACGGTCATGCCGACACCGGCAACGACGAGCACCGCTGCGCGAGGACTCCGAAGCAGCAGGCACCCCGTCACGATGGCCACGACCAGCATCACCGCTCCCACGGGCTCCCCCAAGAAGTCCATGGTCAGAGCGACGTTCCGCCACGGCGGCCGCACACCCTCCACCGCCGGCTGGATCCACCCGTCCACCCTGCCGGGCTGGCTGTGGCCGGCATACAGGACCCCGAGTACCGTGACCGCCAGCGCGGCGAGGGCCGCAATCAGCCCGAGCCACACGCGCAGCGATGGGGGCAGCATCGCGGGCGCCGCCCGGCCGGTCACCCGCCCACCGCGTCCGGTCGACCTGCGGTAGTGACCATCTTTTCTGCCGTGCGCAGCGTCGGGCGTTGCGGGATTGCGTCGCAGCCGTGCCGGCGCCGCGGGACCGCATCAAGACGCTGACCGCGTTGGCGGAGCCGGTGACCGCGCCCCACGCCGGCGGGGCGTGGTTTCCGAACGACTCCGGTGCCCGGAAGTCCGGGCACGCCACGGCTTACCGCCCGCTGCCGCCCGCCGACATGGCCGGGATCGTCAGCCTGTACGGGTTGCTCGGCTGGACCGAGGAGGATGACAAACCCGTGCAGGATGAACTGGTCTTGGCCGACTTCCAGGTCCGCTCCGGCCAGGCGATCCAACGCGAGCCCCCGTCGTGTCCGACTCATCCTCCAGCGACCATGACCATCCCGCGAAGAACCGCTCCTGGCCTGTACGACCCCTTTACGTCTCATCCTAACGATCCGAACCATGCGGCGCTGCCGGTCTGGGAGCGTTACAACGAGCAGTCCCGTACCACCATGCGTTTCGACTTCGTGATCACGGCCACCGGTGACCTCGCGGAGACGGCGACGGTGACCGCCGTCGAGGTGGCGTACACCCAGGACTCGGTGGCCCAACTGGCGGAACGCTGGCCGGGGCTGGGTCTGGACGCGGTCTTCGCGTACAACGACGAGTACGCGGCGCTGCTGATGCACGCCTTCCAGGACGCGGGCAGCAACGTCCCGGACGACGTGGCCGTGGTCGGCGCCGACGATCTGGTGCTGGCCTCGCTGCAGCGCCCGCCCCGGTGGACGTCACCCTCATCCACCGGGCGTCCTCGTAGCGTCAGTTCACTTCCGGCTCAGCCGGCGCGCTCCCGGGCGAGCAGCGGGGCGAAGGCCCACCAGAGCAGCAGCGAGGTACCCGCACCGGCAAGGGCTCCCGCGACCGTGTCGCTGAGCCAGTGCGCGTGCAGCCACGTCCGGCTCCACATCATCAGCGCGACGAACAACCCGCCGCCCAGCCACCAGGCCCGGCGCCGGGCGAGCGGGATCAGCAGGACGCCGACGATCACCACGAGGGTCGCCGCGCCGGCGGCGTGGCCGGACGGGAACGAGCCGTGGTCCACCCTGACCAGCGGGTGGGCGGGCCGCGGCCGGTCCACCACCTGCTTGAGGACCTGGACGACGAGCATGTTCGCCGAGAGGTAGGTGGTGAGCAGATACAGCACCGACCACCAGCGCCTCAGGACGAGCAGCGCCACCAGGAGCGCCAGCGGGACCACCACGCCGAGCGGTCCGCCGAACCAGTTCAGGACCGTGGCGACCCCCTCGTAGACACCTCGGTGCGGTCCTCCCATCCAGCCGAGCCACCGCTCGTCCAGCCCCTGGAAGAAGGGGTGCCGGACGTCGGCACGCGTGGCGATCCCGATCAGCGCGGTGGCCAGCAGGCAGACCAGCGCGAGGGGGAGCACGCGTGGTCGCGAGGGAGCGGCGGGCAGCCGGTGGTTCCCGGCGGCGGTCGGGAGCTCGGGAACGGCGGTCGATGTGTCGGTCACGTGGTGCCTCTCGCGGCCCGGTCCGCGGGGGCGGACGGACGGGGAAACGGATGAACGGATACGGATACGGAAGAGTTGGACGAGGGACGGGGGCGGCGTGCAGAGAGCGGCGGCCGGAGGTCCGGCCGCCGCTCGCGGAAGCAACCGCCCGGGTCAGGGCTGGGACGGGCCGTTCAACCGGCCGGCGATGAAGGCGACGCTGTCGCCGACGATCGAGACGATGTCCGGGGAGCCGAGGAAGATGTGGTCGGCGCCGTCCACCGGCGTGAGGGTGACCTCGCCGCCCGCGGTGCGCAGCTCCGCGGCGAGGAGCTCGCTCTGGCTGTAGGGCACCAGACCGTCCTTGGTCCCGTGGATCAGCAGGAAGGGCGGGGCGCCCGCGCCGACATAGGTGACGGGGCTGGCGGCCCGTGCCAGGTCGGTCCGCTCGTCCTCGGTGCCGCCGAGCAGCGCCGCGAACGGGTTGGGGTACTCGGGCGCGCCGGGCGGTGACGGCGGCATCGGGTGGGCGAGCAGCGAGGCGATCTCGTGGACCCCGTACCAGTCGACGACGGCCTGTACCGCGGTCGGCTCGCCGAGGACGCCCTCGGTGCCCTCCATCGCGCCGCCGCCGGGGCCGTCGGCCGTGGTGAGCCCGGCCAGTGCCGCCAGATGACCGCCGGCCGACTCGCCCCACACGGCGATCCGGTCGGTGTCGATGCCGAAACTGCCGGCGAAGCGGCGGATGTAGCGGATCGCCGCCTTGACGTCGTGCAGCTGCGCCGGGAACGGCGCCTCCAGGCTGTGCCGGTAGTCGATGGAGACGAGGGCGAAGCCGGCGCCGAGGACCGAGCCGTGCAGCAGCTCGACGGGCACGGTGGGCGGCGGGTAGCGCCGGTCGCCCTCCATCCAGCCTCCGCCGTGGATCCAGAGGACGACCGGCGGGGGCGTCGCGCTGGCGGGCACCTGGACGTCGAGCAACCGCGGCCGGTACCCCGGCGAGGTCGCGTAGGTGACGCCCTCGAACCGGGTCACGCCGTCGTCGCCCACCACGGGCGGCACGGGGGCCAGGAAGGGCGGCGGAGGCCACCCCAGGTCGAGTTGGGCTGGCGGTGACTGCGTCATTCCGGTCCCTTTCCATCCAGGTCGATCGACGTGTGTCCGCGGCGGCGCACGGGCCGTGTGCTCGGCGGAGACCACCGCGGACGGCCGCGCACGTCAGTGGAGGTCCACGAGGTCCACGAGGTCCACGAGCTTTATGAGGCGCACGGGAGTGCGCGGCGGTTCACGGCGTCGGTGAAATCCGACATCCTGCAACTTTTGCCCGAAATGCCTTGCGCTTGGCGCGGAGGGCTGCCTAGCATGTTACACGTGTAACAACGATCCGTACCGGCACTGACCCCAGAATTTCGGTCCAGTTGATCCGAGAGGTGGCGCAGGAGCCGGCGGAGGTTGCACGAGCGACACAGGCGTCCGTCCCCCCTCGCCTCGCCGTCCCGCCCCGGGAGTCCCGCGATGCTCACCGTCACCGCGTTCACCGTCTCCGCTCCGTCCACCCCGCCGATGCCGTCCACGTCGTCGGCCCCGCCGGTCCTGCCGGCGCCCGCCGGCGCCGGGCGGGCGCGGTCCCGCCCGTCCGCGCCGCCTCCTCCGGGCCGCGCGCTCGTCCACTGGGTGCTGTCGCCCGAGGTGGCGGCCGTCCCGCGGATCCGCCGGCGGCTGCACCGCGTCCTGCTGGACTGGCACATCCATGCCGACGTCATCGACACCCTCCTGCTGGTCGTCACCGAACTGGCCGCCAACTCCGTGCAGCACGCCGGGCCGGCCACTGAGCAGCTGCGCGTCACCGCGGCCGTCGGCGGCGGTCAGCTGTGGCTGGACGTGAGCGACGGGGACCCGTGCCCGCCCCGGGCCGGGGCGGACGTCGATCCGGATGCGGAGTGCGGGCGCGGTCTGCTGATGGTGAACCTGTTGGTCGACGAGGCGTGCGGCTCGGTGGAGGTCCTCCCGTACGGCGGTAGGGGTGCGGGCGGTGGTGCCGGGAAAACCATCCGGGTGCGGGTGCCCGTCGCGCGCTGACGGGCGTCCCGGCGGCGCCAGGTGACCGCCCCGGCCCGTTGCGGACCTCCGCTTCCGTCACTTTCCGTGACGAAACCTGTTCTTAACGAGAACCTTTATAGCGAATCATTGACTGCCGTCATTTTGGCGAGATACTGGCTCCACTCTCCCCGCTGCCCCGAGATTGAGGTGCCGCCCCATGGAGCTCTCTCCGTCCGCGCATGCCGATACCTTCTGTCGCGACCGGCTGCCACCGTTCGCCCAGTGGCCCGAACTCAGCTTCGATCTACCGGAGTTGGCGTATCCGACCCGGCTCAACTGCGCGCAGTCGCTGCTCGACGACGCCGTCGCCCGCTGGGGTCCCGACCGGCCGTGCCTGCTCACCCCGACCGGGCGATGGACGTACGGGGACCTCCTGCGGCGCGCCAACCAGGTGGCGCAGGTGCTCACCGAGGACCTCGGCCTCCAGCCCGGCAACCGTGTGCTGCTGCGCGGCCCGAACAATCCGTGGCTGGTCGCGTCCTGGTTCGGCGTCCTGAAGGCCGGCGGCGTCGCCGTCACCACCATGCCGCTGCTGCGCGCCGCGGAACTCGCCGAACTGCACGACATCAGCCGCCCGGTCGCCGCCCTGTGCGATCACCGCTATCTCGAAGAGCTCGACGCGGCCGGTGCCGCCGGCCTGACCGTCGTCCCCTACGGCGGCACCGGACCGGACGACCTGGCGGCCCGCAGCGGGACGAAGAGCGGCTCGTTCGTGAACGTCGACACCGCCGCGGACGATGTGGCGCTGATCGCCTTCACCTCCGGCACGACGGGACGTCCCAAGGCGACCATGCACTTCCACCGGGACGTGCTCGCCAACGCCGACACGTTCTCCCGGCATGTCCTCCAGCCCCGGCAGGACGACGTGTTCACCGGAACGCCTCCGCTGGCGTTCACCTTCGGGCTGGGCGGGCTGGTGGTGTTCCCGCTGCACGTCGGCGCGGCGACCCTGCTGATCGAGCAGGCGACACCGACCCAACTCGCCGACCTGGTGGCCGAGCACGGTGTCACGGTGCTCTTCACCGCACCCACCGCCTATCGCGCGATCATGGCCGCCGGTGTCGCGGACCGGCTGGCGGGCGTCCGCCGGTGCGTCTCCGCCGGCGAGGCGCTGCCGGCGAGCGTGTGGGAGGAGTTCCGCGCCACCACCGGACTGCACATCATCGACGGCATCGGTGCGACCGAGATGCTGCACGTGTTCATCTCCGCCGCCGACGGCGACATACGCCCCGGCGCGACGGGCAAGCCGGTCCCGGGCTACCGGGCGGCCGTCGTCGACGAGACGGGGGCGGCCGTCCCCGACGGGCAGCCGGGCCTGCTCGCCGTCAAGGGCCCCACCGGCTGCCGGTACCTGTCGGACCCACGGCAGTCGGAGTACGTCAGGGACGGCTGGAACATCACCGGCGACACCTACGTCCGGGACGCCGACGGCTACTTCTGGTACGTGGCCCGCAGCGACGACATGATCGTCTCGTCCGGCTACAACATCGCGGGTCCCGAGGTGGAGAAGGCGCTCGTCGTCCATCCCGACGTCGAGGAGTGCGGTGTGGTGGGAGCCCCGGACGGCAGGCGCGGCATGGTCGTCACGGCCTATGTCGTCCTGCGGGCCGGGGTCGAGGCCGGCGCGGACACCGTCAAGGCGCTGCAGGACCACGTCAAGCGGACCATCGCGCCCTACAAGTACCCCCGCGCCATCGAGTTCGTCACCGCGCTGCCGCGCACCAGCAACGGGAAGCTGCGCCGCGGTGAACTGCGCAGGATGGCGGTGGACGGTGCGACGGGCGGCGAGGCGTCGCTGCCCAGCGTGACCGTCGAACGGCGGGTCGAGTGGCCGGACACGGACGCGGCCGGGCACTACCACCACTCCACGGTGGTGCGCTGGGTCGAGGCGGCCGAAGCGGTCCTGCTGCGCAGGCTCGGCCTCGGCCATCTCTTCGGCAGCATCCCCCGGGTCCACTTCGAGGCGGACTACCGGGAGCGGCTGTGGTTCGGGCAGGCCGTCCGCACCGAACTGCGGATCACCAAGGTGGGCACCAGTTCGCTGCATTACGCCTTCACCGTGCGCGGTGAGAGCGAGGACGGGGCGGCGGACGGGGACGGGGTCGCCGCCACCGGGCGTATGACGATCGTCCACTCCGCCGCGCGCGCCAAGGGCTCCGAGCCCTGGCCCGACGACGTCCGCCGGCTGCTGTCGACGGCGGGCGCACAGGCTCCCGAGCTGTTCGCCTGACCGGCGCGAGCCGGGCGGGACCGCACGCGGTCCCGCCCCGCCATGTTGCAATATTGACGATCGCAGAAAATGCGGCATATCTTATGTCGCAGAACCACGAGGAGGACCCGTGCGCGTAGCAGTCATCGGAGGAGGGCCCGGCGGGCTGTACTTCGCAGCCCTGGCCAAGCAGCTCTCACCGCGATGGGACGTCACCGTCTGGGAGCGCAACGCCGCTGAGGACACGTTCGGCTTCGGGGTCGTGTTCTCGGACGAGACGCTCGACGGCATCGCGCAGGCCGACCCCGAGGTCTACGCCGCCATGTCGGAGGAGTTCGCCCGCTGGAGCGACATCGACGTCTGTTACGGCGGCCAGGTCCTCACCTCCGGCGGCCACGGCTTCGCCGCCCTGGGACGCAAGCGGCTGCTGCAGATCCTGCAGCAGCGCTGCGCCGCCCTGGGGGTCGACGTCCGGTACAGCACCCAGGCGCCGCCGGCGGCGGAACTCGCCGCGGAGTACGACCTCGTGGTGGCCTCCGACGGGGTGCGGTCGGCGACCCGGGAGCACTTCGCCGACCGCTTCGGGCCGGATCTCGACGAGCGCGGGTCCCGCTACATGTGGCTGGGCACCGACCGGGTCTTCGAGGCGTTCACCTTCATCGTCGCCGAGGCGGACTTCGGCACCCTGCAGGTCCATGCCTATCCCTTCGACGGGAAGCGCAGCACCTTCATCGTCGAGATCGACGAGGCGGCCTGGCGGCGCGCGGGCTTCGACACGTTCGCGGCCCGTGACCTGCCGCCCGGCACCAGCGACGAGGAGAGCATCCGGCTCTGCGAGGAACTCCTCGCGGACCACCTCGACGGGCACCGGCTCATACCCAACAACTCCAAGTGGCTGCGGTTCACGACCGTGCGCAACCGGTCCTGGCAGCACGGCAACGTCGTGCTGCTGGGGGACGCGGCGCACACCGCGCACTTCTCGATCGGCTCCGGCACCAAGCTGGCGATGGAGGACGCGCTCGCCCTCGCCGCCTGTCTGCAGGAGCACCCGGACGTTCCCGCGGCGCTGAGCGCCTACGAGGCGGAGCGCCGGCCGGTGGTCGAATCCACCCAGCGCGCGGCCCAGGCCAGCCTGGAGTGGTTCGAGAACGTCGGCCGGTACACCGGCCAGGACCCGCACCAGTTCGCGTTCAACCTGCTCACCCGCAGCCGCCGCGTCACCTACGACAACCTCCGGGTGCGGGACGGGGAGTTCACCGCGGCGGTCGACTCCTGGCTCGCCGAGGCGGAGGAACCGCTGACCGCGGCGGTGCGGCCGGCGGCGGTGTCCGTGCCGCCGATGTTCCGGCCGTTCCGGCTCGGCGGCCTGCACCTGCGCAACCGGGTGGTCGTGCCGCCCACGGCGCTGTACACCGCACGCGACGGTGTGCCGGGGGACTTCGACCTCGTGCACCTGAGCACCCGGGCGCTCGGCGGCTCGGCGCTGGTCTTCGCGGGGATGACGGCCGTCAGCCCGCAGGGGCGGGCCACCCCCGGCTGCCCGGGGCTGTACACCGACGGGCAGGAGGCCGCCTGGCGGCGGATCACCGACTTCGTCCACCAGCAGTCGGACACCTGCCTGGGCATCCAGCTCACCCACGCCGGACGCCGCGCCGCGACCACCATGCCCCGCTCCGACGGCAGTTCCGGCCCGCTCGGCGACGACGGCTGGCCGACCATCGCCGCCTCGGCCCTGCCCTGGAACGAGGCGGACCCGGTGCCGCGCGAGGCCACCCGCACGGACATGGACGAGATCGCCCGGGACTTCACCGCCGCCGCGGAACGCGCCCACCGGGCCGGATTCGACGTCCTGGAGCTGCAGTACGGCCACGGCCATCTGATGTCCGGCTTCCTCTCCCCGCTGACCAACCTCCGCACCGACGCCTACGGCGGCACGCTGGAAGGACGGCTGCGCTTCCCCCTGGAGGTGCTGCGGGCGGTGCGCGCCGTATGGCCGGCGGGGAAGGCACTGGTCATCCGGATCTCCGCGGCGGACTGGGCCGAGGGCGGCACCAGCGAAGCCGACGTGGTGGAGATCTGCCGCGCCCTCGCGGACGCCGGGGCGGACGCGCTCGACGTCTCCACCGGTGAGGTCGTCGCCCATGAGCGGCCGCGCTACGGGCGCAGCTACCAGACGCCGTTCGCCGACCTGGTGCGCAACGCCACCGGGATCCCGACCATCGCCGTGGGCGCCATCTCCACCTACGACGACGTCAACTCGATCATCCTGGCGGGCCGCGCCGACCTGTGCGCCGTCGGCCGGGCCCAGCTCCACGACCCGCTGTGGACCCTGCACGCCGCCGCGGCCCAGGACTACACCGGGCCGGGAGCGACCTGGCCGCACTCGTGGAAGGCGGGCAGCGGCAAGCCGCCCGGCGCCCGCACCGACCGGGTGCCGCCCCGGCTCCAGCTGCTGCGCGAACCGCCCGTGCCCGTGCACCAGCGCTGGCTTCCGCACCCGGCGGCCGGGCTGCCGGACGCGGACCTGTCCGGCGCGACGAGCGGCCGCTGATCGTGCCGACCACCGACCGGGCGCCGTTGACCGCGCTCACCACCGCAGAAGCAAGGAGGACCGGATGCTGAACCTGCCCCGCGACACCGCCGCCGCGGTCCAGGCGTCACCGGTGTACCTGGACGCCGGTGCGACCGTCGACAAAGCGATCGCCCTCATCGGGGAGGCGGCCGGCAACGGCGCCTCGCTGATCGTCTTCCCCGAGGTCTTCATCCCCGGATACCCGTACTGGAACTGGACGATGAACCCGGTCCAGGGCTCCCCGTGGTTCGAGCGCCTCTACCGCTCGTCGGTCGACATCCCGGGACCGGAGGTGGACGCGCTGCGCGCCGCCGCCCGCCAGTACGGCGTCGTCCTCGTCATCGGCGTCAACGAGCGCGGCGCGCACAGCCTCGGCGTCCTCTACAACACGATGCTGACGATCGGTACCGAGGGCGAACTGCTGGGCGTGCACCGCAAATTGGTGCCGACGTGGGCAGAGAAGCTGACCTGGACCGGCGGCGACGGCAGCTCCCTGCAGGTGCACCGGACCCCGATCGGCCCGCTCGGCGTCCTGGCCTGCGGCGAGAACACCAACACGCTGGCCCGCTTCACGCTGCTGGCGCAGGGCGAACTCGTCCACGCCTCCAGCTACATCGCCCTGCCGGTGGCCCCCGAGGACTACGACATGGCGGACGCCATCGCGGTCCGCACCGCCGCGCACTCCTTCGAGGGCAAGGTCTTCTCCGTCGTGGCCTGCTCCACGATCTCCCCGGAGATCGTGGACACCATCGCCGGCGACGACCAGGAGGTGCGCCGGATGCTCGCCCGCCCCCGCAGCGCGCTGTCCGGGATCTTCGGCCCGGACGGACGCCCGGTCACCGAGCCGCTGATCGACGACGAGGGCATCGTCTACGCCGAGATCGACCTCGGCAAGTGCATCCAGCCCAAGCAGATGCACGACATCACCGGCCACTACAACCGCTTCGACGTCTTCCAGCTCCACGTCGACAACCGTCCACGCCAACCGGTGACCTTCGCGACCGACCCCGCGCCGGCGGCTCCCGCCCCGGACGCCAAGGACAGCACCGAACTGCAGGACCGCAACGGCCTCAAGGACCTCAAGGAGGAGATATGACCGCCGAGAACGACGACACCATGCTGGGACGCGCCCGCGTGTCCGACACCCCCGAGCTGACGGCGTACTACGGCGAGCTCGCCGGCCTCGAGGCCGGCGCCCTGTGGACCGTCGCCAACGAGATCGAACCCTGGTTCCCGCAGCCGAAGTCCGTGCCCGTCCTGTGGCGTTACGAGGAACTGCGGCCGCTGGTCCACAAGGCGCTCGACCTCGTCAAGGCCGATGACGCCGGCAGGCGGGTCGTCATGCTCGTCAACCCCGGCCGCAAGGACGTCAGCGCCGCCGCGGGACTGCTCTACACCGGACTGCAGATCATGGGCCCCGGCGAGGCGATGACCGCCCACCGGCACCAGGCCGCCGCACTGCGCTTCGTCCAGGAGGGCACCGGTGCCTGGACGATCGTGGACGGGCAGAAGCTGAAGGTCGGCGCCCGCGACTTCGCCATCACCCCCAACGGCACCTGGCACGAGCACGGCAACGACTCCGACGACGCCCCCGTCATCTGGCAGGACGGCCTGGACATCCCCCTGGTCAACTCCCTGGACGCGGGCTTCTACGAGGTCCACCCCGACCTCTACCAGACGCCCGGAAAGGTGATCAACTCCTCCGTTCTCACCTACGGCGGCAACCTCCTGCCGTACGGCGTGGAGAAGTGGACGAGGCCGTACTCTCCGCTGCTGGCCTATCCCTGGGAGCCGACCTACGCGGCGCTGCGCGACCTGGCGAAAACCACGGACGGCTCCCCGTACGACGGCGTGATCATGGAGTACACCAACCCGCTCACCGGCGGATCCGTGATGCCCACGATGAGCGCCCATATGCAGCTGCTGCGCCCCGGCCAGGCGACCCGCGCCCACCGGCACACCGGATCCGTCATCTACACGGCCGCCAAGGGCCACGGTGTCTCGGTGATCGCCGGGCAGCGGTTCGCGTGGAAGCAGGGCGACATCTTCTGCGTGCCGTCCTGGGCCTGGCACGAGCACGAGAACCTCGACCGGTCCGAGGACGCCTGCCTGTTCTCGTTCAACGACTTCCCGGTGATGCGCTCGCTCGGCTTCTTCCGTGAAGAGGCGTACACCGCGAACGACGGGCACCAGCCCGTCACCTAGGCGAGCACCGACCCGTCGCTTGTCGGGCCCGTCACCCGACGGGCCCGCCACCCAAGACGTCCCGCGCCGCCGGATCCGCCGGCCCTGACACCGGCTCCGGCGCCGGAGTCTCCGGGGACACTCCTGTCGCGCCGACACCGTCCCCGGCCAGGACCGGCGGTGTCCTCCTGATGGGGACACCGCCGGTTCACCCCCCGGGCCCCCCGACCCCGACGTACCCCGTCCCACCCTCGCAAGGAGCAGCCATGCGCCTGATCACGTACACCCACAACGACGCGCCCGACCGCCTGGGCGCCCAGCTCGACGACCGGGTGGTCGACCTCGCCGCACTGGCCGGGCACGCCGGGACCGAGCTTCCGGCCGACCTGCTCTCCTTCATCCGGTCGGGATCCGCCGCCCTGGACGCGGCCCGCGAGCTGCTGAGCGGCGACCCGGCCGGCTGGCCGGCCGGCGTCGTGCACCGCCTCGCCGATGTCGAACTCCGCGCACCGCTGCGGCCGGGCAAGGTCGTCGGCGTCGGTCTGAACTACGTCGAGCACGTCGCGGAGTCCAGCCGCACGCTGGACACCGCGAAGGAACTGCCCGACCGGCCCGTGCTGTTCGGCAAGCCCGCCACCGCGATCACCGGCCCCGGCCGGCCGATCCTGCACAACGCGGACCTGACGACACAGCTGGACTGGGAGTGCGAACTCGCCGTCGTCATCGGCCGCACGGCCTTCCGCGTCTCGGAGGCGGACGCCTGGGACCACATCTTCGGCTACAGCATCATCAACGACATCAGCGCCCGCGACCAGCGCCGCTCCGGCCAGTGGTTCTTCTCCAAGGGCCAGGACTCCTACGCGCCGTTCGGCCCGGCCGTGGTCACCGCCGACGCGGTGGGGGACCCGATGGCGCTGGACCTGTCGCTGCGGGTCAACGACGTGATCAAGCAGAAGTCGAACACCCGGCACATGCTCTTCCCGATCGCCCGGCTCATCGCGGACATCACCTCGGGCATGACCCTGGAACCCGGTGACGTCATCGCGACCGGCTCCCCGTCGGGCGTCGGCGCCGGCATGGTCCCGCCGGAGTTCCTGCAGCCCGGCGACCTGGTCGAAGCCACGATCGAGGGCATCGGCACGCTGTCGAACCCGGTGATCGACGCCCGCTGACCCACCGTCATCAGCCAACCCCCGCACCGAAGGAGCGCACCGCCTTGTCCCACCGCAGCTACCGGATCGGCCAGATCGTGCCGAGTTCGAACGTCACGATGGAAACCGAAGTGCCCGCCATCCTGCGCGCCCGGGAGACCATCGCACCGGAACGGTTCACCTTCCACTCCAGCCGGATGCGGATGACCCACGTCACGCCGGAACAGCTCAGGGCCATGGACGCCGACTCCGACCGGTGCGCCCTGGAGCTCTCCGACGCCCGGGTGGACGTGCTCGGTTACGCCTGCCTGGTGGCGATCATGAGCATGGGTCTGGGCTACCACCGCGTCTCCGAGAGTCGGCTGCACGCGCGCACCGCCGAGAACGGCGGAGCGGCCCCGGTGGTCACCAGCGCCGGCGCCCTCGTGCACGGGCTGCGCACCCTCGGCGCCAAGAAGATCGCGCTCGTCGCCCCCTATATGCGCCCGCTCACGCAGACCGTCGTCGACTACCTCACCCATGAGGGTTTCGAGGTGCTCGACTACGAGGCGCTGGAGATCCCCGACAACCTCGACGTCGCGGCCCACGACCCGGCCCTGCTGCCGGACATCGCGCGGGCGCTGGACTACGAGGAGGCCGACGCCGTCGTGCTCTCCGCGTGCGTGCAGATGCCCTCGCTGGGCGCCATCGACCAGGCCGAGCAGCTGCTCGGCAAGCCCGTGGTGTCCGCGGCGGTGTGCACCGCCCACCAGCTGCTCCGCGCGCTGGACCTGCCGGCGGTCGCGCCCGGAGCGGGACATCTGCTGTCCGGCGGCTACGCCGAGGTGCCCATCCTCGGGCAGGAGGTGGCCGCCGGGTGACCACCGGGGGATACCGCCGGGTGCCCGCCGGCCCGCTTCCCGGACCGGCCGGGCCGGCCCGACGTGCCCTGGGGACGGGCCGAGGGCGTACGTCTCGGTAGGATCGCCTCCGCACACGACGGAAGGCGATCATGTCGGACAGCTCGACCCGGCCCAGCTCCCTGATCAACACGGTCTACGGGGCCTTCGTCCGGCATCTCGGCGGATGGATCTCCATCGCCGACCTGATCGTCCTGATGGCGGAACTGGACGTGGACGGCCCCGCGGTGCGGTCGGCGATCTCCCGGCTCAAGAAGCGGGGCATTCTCGAACCCGAGCGGCAGGGGGCGACCGGGTACCGGCTCAGCCCCGCCGTGCACGCGATCTTCGACGAGGGCGACCGGCGGATCTTCGGCAGCCTGGAACCGGCGAACCTCAGCGACGGCTGGGTGATGGCCGTCTTCTCCGTGCCCGAGTCCGAGCGCGCCCACCGTTACCAGCTGCGCACCCGGCTGACCTGGCTGGGCTTCGGGAACACCGCGGCCGGCGTGTGGCTGGCGCCCGGCCGGCTGCTGGAGGACGCGCGCAACACGCTCGAACGCCTCGGGCTGAGCGACTACGTCCATCTCTTCACGGCCGACTACGCCGCGTTCAGCGATCTGCGGACCGCCGTCAGCTCCTGGTGGGACTTCCCGGCCATCGAGGCGCAGTACGAGGCGTTCACCGGGATGTACGCGCCCATCGCGGCCCGGCTGGCGGAGCAGTCCGCCATCGATCCCACCGAGGCCTTCCGCGCCTATGTGCCGATGCTGACGCAGTGGCGCCGGCTGCCGTACCTCGACCCCGGCCTGCCCGCCGAGCTGCTTCCCGGTGACTGGAACGCGGTGGAGGCCCGCCGGGTCTTCCAGCAGCTGCACGAGCTGCTCGCCGAGCCGAGCCTTCGCCATGTGCGCAAGGTGACGGGCTCCGAAGCTCCGTAGACCGGGCTTCCCCCGGGGTGAAATCCCCGTCAATCCACCCTCAGGTATCACGTGTAACCCGCCATCTTGAGTAGTGCGGTGCAGTCTATTGACACGTGTAAATTTCGTATGTTCTTCTTCTGGCTGTAGCTAAATCAGCTCGATAATCTTCGCTGGAGCCGCGCAAGCGGCCATGCCCGCCGCGTAGTCGCACCGCCTGTGGCGGTGGCCCGGCCGGGGGATTCGGCGTAACCCGCCACCGCCCTCCGTTCCGCGACCCGGCATCCAGGATCTCTCTCGCCATCGCCGCCGAGGCGCCCTCAGCGCTCCCCAGATCCTCCCTTCGTACAACTTCCGATGAGGTGAGCATGGCAATATTCCGGCTGGTGATCCGGCGGCTGCTGTCGTCGACTCCGCTGCTGTTCATGGTCTCGGCCCTGACGTTCGTGCTGGTGTCACTGGTGCCGGGGGACCCGGCCCGGACGATCGTCGGGCAGCACGCGACCGAGGAGCAGTACCGGACCGTCCGCGGCCAACTGGGCCTGGACGAACCGCTGCCGGTGCAGTACTGGCACTGGCTGGTGCGGGTGTTCCACGGCGACCTCGCCTCCTCGCTGTTCAGCGGTGAGCCGGTCACGTCGGTGCTGAACAACCGGCTGCCGGTATCGATATCGCTGATCGTCGCGGGCACCGTGGTGTCCGGGATCCTGGGCGTGGCGCTGGGCCTGCTGAGCGCGCGGCGCGGCGGTTTCCTCGTCAGGATCGTGGACGGGCTGTCGCTGATCGGCCTGGCCGTCCCGGCGTTCTGGCTCGCGCTGGTCCTGATCGCGGTGCTGGCGGTGCAGTTGCGCTGGTTCCCGGTGACGGGCTACGTACCGTTCGCCGACGACCCGGCGCAGTGGGCGCGTTCGCTGGTGCTGCCGGTCATGTCGCTGTCGGTGGGCGCGGTGGCGATCATCGCCAAGCAGACCCGTGACTCGGTGCTGGACACCTCCACCCGCGACTTCATCCGGGTGATGCAGGCCAACGGCTTCTCACCGCGCTCGATCCTCTACCGGCACGTGCTGCGCAACGCGGCGCTGCCGGTGGTGACCGTCCTGGGCGTGGTGCTGGTCAGCCTGCTCTCCGCCGCTGTCTTCGTCGAGACGGTGTTCGCCATGCCCGGCCTCGGCAGCCTGACGCAACAGGCCACCATCCAGCACGACATCCCCCTCATCCAAGGAGCCGTCTTGTACATCACGGTGCTGGTGGTCCTGGTCAACCTGCTGGTGGACCTGGCGTACGGCCGTCTCGACCCGCGGGTGCGTGCCGCATGAGCACCGCCGCGAAGAGACCGGGTCTGCTCGCCCGGGTCGTGCGCCGCCCGTCGGGCGCGGCCGCCATCGGCTGGCTGGTGCTGCTGACCGCGGCCACCGCCGGAGCCTCGTTCACCGCCCCGCGCGGGCCGCTGGAGCAGGACCTCGGACACGTGCTGGCCGGCCCCTCGGGCGGCCATCTGCTCGGCACCGACAACCTGGGCCGGGACCTGCTGAGCCGGCTGCTGTTCGGCGGCCGCTCCACGCTGCTGGCGGTGGCCGAGTCGCTGCTGGTCTACCTGGTGATCGGCACCGTCCTGGGGCTGGCCTCGGGGTATCTCGGCGGCTGGGTGGACTGGCTGGTCACCCGTACCGCGGACCTGATGTTCGCGCTCCCGGGCATCATCATCGTGCTCGTCGTCCTGTCGGTGTTCCCCGGCAATCTGCACGCCGCGATGATCACCTTCGGGGTGCTCGGCAGTCCGGGCCTGATCCGGATCCTGCGGTCACAGACCCTCGGCATCCGCGAGGAGTTGTACGTCGCCGCGGCGAAGGTCGCGGGGCTGACGCGCTCCCAGATCCTGCGCCGGCACGTGCTGCCGCGGATGACCAGCATGGTCATCGTCCAGGCGGCGCTGTTCTCCGCGATCGTCGTCACCATCCAGGCGGGGCTGGGGTTTCTTGGCCTCGGGGCGCAGCCGCCCGACCCGTCGTGGGGCGGTCTGGTCGCGGACGCGTCCCAGAACATCGACCGTGATCCCTGGATGCTGGTCCCCGCGGGCATTCCGCTGGTCATCACCGTGATCGCGCTGGGTCTGCTGGGCGACGCGATCCGCGACGCGGCCATCGAGGGCTGGTCGGTCTCCAAGATGGCGGCACCGCCGGGCCGCACGGTGCCGGCGCCGAGGTCCGCCGAGGACGCCGTGGCCCCGGTGGAGGGCTCGATTGAACCGGACGCGCGGGCGCTGCTGTCGGTGCGGAACCTGTCGGTCGAGATCGGCGGCATCCCCGTCGTCCAGGGAGTGTCCTTCGACGTCATGGCGGGCGAAACACTCGGCGTCGTCGGTGAGTCCGGGTGCGGCAAGTCGGTGACGGCGCTGGGCGTCCTGGGCCTTGTGCCCGGCGGCGGCCGGGTCGCCGGCGGCCAGGTGGTGTTCGACGGGGTCGACCTGGCCGGCTCCCCGGCCGAGCTGGCCCGGGTCCGTGGCTCCGGGATCGCCTATGTGTCCCAGGAACCGATGGTGGCCCTCGACCCGACCTTCCCGGTCGGCCGCCAACTCGCCGAGGCCGTACGGCGGCACAGCCGCGCCGACCGGCGGACGACCCGCGCCGCGGCCCACCGCCGGGTGATCGAGCTGCTGACCATGGTGAACATCCCCGACCCGGAGGCGGTGGCCGGCCGCTACCCGCACCAGCTGTCCGGCGGGATGGCCCAGCGTGTCGCCATCGCGCTGGCCCTGGCGGGCGACCCGAAGCTGCTGATCGCCGACGAGCCGACCACCGCGCTGGACGTGACCGTCCAGGCCGAGATCCTGACGCTGCTGCGCGGGCTGCAGGCAGAGACGGGGATGGCCGTGCTCATCGTCACCCACGACTGGGGGGTGGTGGCGGACCTCTGCCACCGGTCGGTCGTGATGTACGCGGGGCAGGTCGTGGAGCAGGCGGACGTCGAGTCGATGTTCACCCTGCCGCTGCATCCGTACACCGCGGGCCTGCTGGCGGCCAACCCGCACCTGGCCGGCGGCGGAGAGCCGCTGCCGACGATCCCCGGCACGGTGCCTGCCCCCCGCGACTGGCCGCAGGGCTGCCGGTTCGCCGCCCGGTGCTCGCGCGTCACCGACGCGTGCGCGGCGGCACCGGTCGCCCTCACCCGGCCCGTACCCGACCGCCTCACGCGGTGCGTCCATTCCCAGCAGCTCCTCGTGGAGGGCACCCCCAGATGACTCCGCAGACCATCCTCGACATCCAGGACCTGACCGTCGAGTTCCGCCAGGGCCGGCGTACCGCGCCGTTCCGTGCCGTGGACTCGGTGTCCCTGACCATCGCGGCGGGGGAGACCGTCGGCCTGGTCGGCGAGTCCGGCTCGGGCAAGTCGACCATCGGCCGGGCCGTGCTCGGTCTCAACCCCGTCCGCTCCGGCCGGATCCACTTCGAGGGCGCCGACATCACCAGCGCCCGGCCGGGTGTCCGGCGGGAGCTCAGCGCCCGGCTGCAAGTGGTCTTCCAGGACCCGTACTCATCGCTCAATCCGGCCCGCACCATCGGCCGGACGCTCGCCGAACCGCTGCTGGTGCACCGGAAGATCGGTGCGGCGGAGACCGCCGAGCGGGTCACGGAGATGCTGGCGCGGGTCGGGATGCCCGCCGACACCGCGAACCGGTACCCCGGGCAGTTCTCCGGCGGGCAGCGGCAGCGGATCGCCATCGCCCGCGCGCTGATGCTCTCACCACGCCTGGTGATCTGCGACGAACCGGTCAGCGCACTCGACCTGTCCATCCAGGCCCAGGTGATGAACCTGCTGGCCGATCTGCAGAGCGAGCTCTCCCTCAGCTATCTGTTCATCGCCCACGACCTCCCCGTCGTCCGGCACCTCTCGCACCGCATCGTCGTCCTGTACCGCGGCCAGGTCATGGAGTCCGGGCCCGCCGACGACGTCTACGCCGATCCCGTGCACCCCTACACCCAGGCGCTGCTCGCCGCGGTCCCCGAACCCGATCCCCGGGTGCAACGGGCCCGCAGGGCCGACAAGGAGGCGGCCGGCGCCACGGTCCTGTCCACCCAGCCGCCCGCGGCCACCGGCTGTGCCTTCGCGCACCGCTGCCCGCACGCGATCGACATCTGCCACAGCCTGCGCCCCGAGCTGCTGCCCGTCCCCGGCGGCGAAGCGTCGGGCGGCGGGCGGACCGCCGCCTGCCATCGCGCCGCGGACCTGCATCCGCTGACCGTTCCAGCACATTCAGGAATCACAGGAGAGGAAGTGCCGTGTTCAGGCAACGAATGATCAGCGGGCTGGCGACCTTGGTGGTGCTCGCCGCCGCGGCCACCGCGTGCGGCGGGTCGTCGAAGGAATCCGGCGGCCAGGGCGACACCCTGACCGTCATCTCCCCGAGCGCCCCGGCGAGCCTCGACCCGGCGAAGGCCAACGTCGGTTCCGACAACTGGTTCGTCAACCTGGCCTACGACACCGTTCTGCGGCAGGGGCAGGACGGGAAGACCGGTCCCGCGCTCGCCACCAAGTGGGGGTACGTCGGCACCGGCAACCGGGAGTTCGAGTTCACCCTGCGCGACGGGGTGAAGTTCGCCGACGGCACGGCCATGACCGCCCAGACTGTCGCGGCGTCACTGAACTACACCCGCAAGAACGGGCTCAACGTCTCCTGGACCTCGGCGATCGACTCCGTCACCGCCACCGGTCCGCTCACCGTGCGGATCCACTGCTCCAGCCCGCACCCCAACGTGCCGCAGCTGCTCAACCAGATCCTGCTCGTCGGCTCGGTGATCAGCCCGGCGGGCCTGGCCGACGCCAAGAAGATGGGCACCCAGTCCTTCGGCGCGGGCCCGTACGTCCTGGACACGGCGCACACGGCCACCGGCGACCACTACACCTACACCCCCAACCCCAACTACTGGGACAAGACGAAGATCCACTGGAAGAAGGTGATCATCAAGATCGTCGCCAACCCCAACTCGGCCCTCCAGGCCGTGAAGACCGGGCAGGCCGACATCCTGGGCATCACCGCCAACCAGGTCGACACCGCCACCTCGGGCGGCCTGAGCGTGATCCGCTCGCCCAACGCCTTCCTCGGCATCGACCTCGTCGACCGGGACGGGGTCCTGTCCAAGCCCCTCAAGGACGTCCGGGTCCGCCAAGCCCTCAACTACGGCGTCGACCGCGAGAGCATCACCAAGGCTCTCTTCCAGCAGTACGGCCACGCCACCGACCAGATATCCCTCCCCGGCCTGGACGGTTTCGCCGCCGACTACGACAACCACTACTCCTACGATCCGGCGAAGGCCAAGCAGTTGCTCGCCGCGGCGGGATACCCGAACGGGTTCGCGCTGCACATGGAGACCCAGAACTTCTTCGGCATCGACCTGGTCACCCAGGCCGTCGTCCAGCAGTGGAAGCAGATCGGCGTCACCACCACCGTCACCACGGACACCAGCATCGGCCAGTGGCTGGGCAACGCCACGTCGAAGAAGTTCCCCGCGCTCGGGTTCGGCTACGGCGGCGCCTCCACCTACACGCTGTCGCTGGACTGGATGCTGCCGCACCCGACCGCGTTCAACCCGTTCGCCTCGCAGGACCCCGCACTGACCGCCATGCTGGCCACCGCCGCGGCCGCCCCCCAGGAGCAGCAGCCGGCGCTCTACCAGAACGTCATGCGCCGGGTCGTCGACCAGGCGTGGTTCGTCTCGGTGCTGCGGACCGACGGGATCTACGCCTTCAACAGCCGCAAGCTGAAGGGGTTCGCGGTGGCACCCAGTTACCTTCCCGACCTCGCCTGGGCCACCGCACCGAAGTAGTACCCGTCCCTGCCGCCTCACGCTTTCCGCCTCACGCTTTCCGCCTCGCGCCTTCCGTCTCCCGCCCGCCCCGTTCCGGCCGGCGGGAGGCGGGAGGCGCGCTTCGCCATGGGGCCCGCGGGCGGCTCGCACCTGATCGTCCCTGATCAGTTCCCGCTCCCGTGCGCAGGTCGGCGCAGCGTGGCCGTCCGGTGACCGAGAGGTAGGCGACAACCCTTGCCAGCAACGGCCAACTGTGCTGATATCCGAACCTGCTGGCAGTGACAGCAGGTGCCCTCACGAACACGCCGGGGCGAACGGGCGGCGCACGTACGGCGCCCCCAACGGAACAGCCGTCGGATCAGCTCTGCGGCAGCCAACCCGGCCGCCCTCCCTCAAACGAGTGCCATGCCACAGGACTTCTTCGAACCGCGTCGGCCGGCCCTGATCACCGGCAAGGCGTTCGCGGCCGGGGCGAAGGCGCTGATCCAGGCGGTCGTGGTGATCGTCATCGCGGCCCTGGGCATCGCGGCGGCCTCGTCCCTCCTGGGCCGCCTGGCCCGCTGACCGGGAGCACCGACGCGCGGGGGTACGGCGAGGAACCTATGGTGGGATAGGGAACCAAAAGCGGACGATGTGCAGACGCTTCCCAGGAGGCGATGACCATGCATCGCGCTCAATGGCTGTGTGCGTCGTCCCTCTTCGCCGTGGTGCTCGCCACCGTCGCCGTCGGCTGCTCCTCCCCGACGGTCACCACTTCCCCCGCGTCCGTGCAGCCTTCCACGTCCGGATCGTCCGTCCCGGGTCCCACCGCGTCACCGACCGGTGCGGGGCAGCAGGAGGCGCAGATCGGCGACACCCTGGATCTGGTGGGTACCGGTGACGGTGAGCGCATGGCCGTCACGGTCACGCGGGTCGTGGATCCCGCGGGCGCCGGCGTCTTCGGTCCGGACGCGGGAAACCGCTTCGTGGCCGTGCAGTTCCGGCTGCGGGACACCGGGACGGCCGTGTACGCGGATTCCCCCTCCAACGGGGCGCAGGTGATCGACACCCAGGGCCAGGCCTTCAACTCCACGATCGCCGACACGAATGCGGGGCCCAGCTTCCCCGGCAGTGTCCGGATCACCCCGGGGGACACGGCGCTGGGCTTCATCACGTTCGAAGTGCCGAAGGCCTCCGTGATCGCCAAAGTGCAGTTCACCCTGAATTCCGGCTTCGCCGCCAACACCGGCCAATGGACCGTGCAGGGCGTGGAGAAGGGCTCGCCGTCCACGGGCACCGCCCCGGTGCCCCAGCCGACCGTCTCCACGGCACCCGCGCCCACGTCCGCCGCCGGGGCGACGAGTCCCCGCCAGGTCGTCGAGAACTACTACGCCGCCATCAACGCCCACGCCTATCTCACGGCATGGAACCTGGGCGGCAAGAACCTCAACGGGTCCATGCAGGGCTTCGTGGCCGGCTTCGCCGGTACCGCCCACGACACGGTGACGGTGACGGATGTCCAGGGCGACACCGTGAGCGTCGTTCTCGACGCCACACAGACGGACGGCAGCCACCGCGTCTTCTCCGGGACCTACACGGTCCGTGACGGCATGATCGTCAGCGCGGACATCCACTGAGACGCCGCCGTCGGCCATGGGTCGGTCAGGAGCCCACGGGGTTCACGAAGGTGCCGGGGTGGGTGGCGCCGTCCTGGCGGACGATCGAGCCGCCCCAGGGCCACTTCAGCGCGAACTGGGTCTTCTCGTCCGGCGGCGTGATGCGGACCAGGGCGGGCTCGAAGGCCTCGGCGGCGGGGGCGGTGGTGGGGAGGAGAGTGATGGAGAAGTTCGTGGTGTCCGAGGGCTTGAGCAGGATCTTGGTGGGCGTCGTCGAGGCGCGGATCAGCGACCAGGTGCCGTCCGTCGCGCGGTTGCCGACGATGTCGACGCCGGGGAAGCCGATGAGCGAACAGGTGTGGCGGCTGATGTTGGTGAAGAAGACGGAGGCCCGGGTCTGGCCGGTCGAGGCCATGTCCGGGGGCGCGCCGACGCC
>NZ_JAPVLS010000011.1:0-161947 GCF_027158125.1 Streptomyces sp. H39-C1 | reverse complement strand
GGCGGTGGAGCGCTCGGCGCACACCGGCAGCAGGTCGTCGTACGCGGTGCGCTCCAGCAGGGTCCAGCGGCCGGCGCAGAGCACCACGTCGACGTCGAGGTCGGCGACGAGCCGCGCGAGCACCCCGCTGTCGTTCATGCCGAAGCCGATGGCTCCCACCAGGCCCTCGTCGCGCAGCGCGGCGAGCGCGGGGAAGCCGGTCGCGTAGACCTCCGGCAGGTGGTCCTCGACATCGTGCAGATAGACGATGTCGACATCGTCGGTGCCGAGCCGCTCCAGGGAACCCTCCAGCGTGGCCCGGATCCCGTCGGCGGTGAAGTCCCACTCACGGGCGCGGGCCGGGGTGTCGACGAAGCCCTGGCCGTCGGTCCGCTCCCCCGGGGCCAGCGGCCGCAGCCGGCGGCCGACCTTGGTGGACAGCACGTACGAGGAGCGCGGCCGGCCGGCGAGCGCCCGGCCGAGGCGCTCCTCCGACAGGCCGAGGCCGTAGTGCGGGGCGGTGTCGAGGTAGCCGCAGCCGAGGTCGAGGGCGGCCGCCGTGACGGCGGCCGCGGTCGCGTCCGGCATGGCCCGGTACAGATTGCCCAGCGGCGCGCAGCCGAGGCCCAGGCGGGGCAGTGGCGGTACGGGCATGTGTCGGTCCTTGTCGTCGCGTCGGCCGGTCGGTCAGTCGGTCGGTCAGTCCTGTTTCTCGCCGCTCGCGAAGCGGGAGATGATCAGCGCCACGATGATGATCGCGCCGTTGAGGAACTGGTTCCACAGCGGGGGCACACCGCCCAGCGTCATCACATTGACGACCAGCTGCAGGGTGAGCACCCCGGTCAGCGCCCCGAAGAGGGTGCCCCGCCCGCCGTTGAGGCTGACGCCCCCGATGACGGTGGCGGCGAACACCTGGAAGATCCAGCCGTTGCCCTGGCTGGCCGAGACCGATCCGTAGTGGCCGGTGTACAGGATTCCGGCGAACGCGGCGAGCAGCCCGCCGAGCCCGAGCACGATCCAGGTGATGCGGTCCACGCGGATACCGGCGGCGCGCGCCGCCTCGGTGTTCCCGC
This sequence comes from Streptomyces sp. H39-C1, assembly GCF_027158125.1. NCBI lineage: Bacteria > Bacillati > Actinomycetota > Actinomycetes > Kitasatosporales > Streptomycetaceae > Streptomyces > Streptomyces sp. H39-C1. Next base: position 160,895 of record NZ_JAPVLS010000011.1, on the reverse strand, counting down.
CGATCGCGTAGAGCGCCCGGCCGTGCCGCAGATAGCCGAGGGCCAGGCCGCCGACCGCGAAGAGCACCAGGCAGATCCAGATGGCGGCGGGCGCGCCGAACCAGGAGGCCTTGCCGAGGTAGGCGAAGGACTCCGGCACGTTGACGATCGACTTGCCCTCGGCCACCCCGATCTGGAGGCCGCGCAGCATGGTGAGCATCCCGAGCGTGGCGATGAAGCCGTTGACACGCAGCTTGAGGATGAGGAAGCCGTTGATGCCGCCGATCACCACGCCGACCGCCAGGCAGACCGGGATCGCGGTCCAGGACGGCAGTACGCCCAGACCGTGGAAGGTCGCGGGGCCCGACGAGGGCAGCACCAGCCACATGGCGATGACCGGGGCCACGCCGATGGTGGATTCCAGCGACAGGTCCATCCGGCCGCTGATGAGGATGAGCGCCTCGGCCAGCACCAGCAGGCTCAGTTCGGTGGACTGCTGGGCGACACCGATCAGGTTGTCGGAGGTCAGGAAGGCCGGCGAGACGATGAAGCCGATCACGCACAGCACCAGCAGCACCGGGATCAGCGACAGGTCCCGGTAGCGGGCCAGCTGGAAGCTCAGACCTCCCGGCCGGCGCGTCTTGGAGGTGCCGACCGGCTCCACGGTCAGCTGGGTGGTGTCACTCATCTTCGTCGTCTCCCTTACGGCCGCCCGGGGTCACGGGCAGTCCTTCCATCGCGGAGACCACGTCCCTGTCGGTCCATCCGCTGTCGAACTCGGCGATCACCCGCCCGTGGAACAGGGCCAGTACGCGGTCGCAGACCCGCAGGTCGTCCAGCTCGTCGGAGACGATGACCGCGGCGTTCCCGCTGTCCGCCACCTCCCGCACCACACCGAGCAGGGAGTCCTTGGACTTGACGTCGACGCCCGCGGTCGGCCTGATCGCCACCAGCACCCGCGGTTTGCGGGCCAGTGCCCGCGCGATGACGACCTTCTGCTGGTTGCCGCCGGACAGGTCGGAGACCGACTGGCCGGGTCCCGAGGTCTTGATGTCCAGCGAGTCGATCATCGACTGCGCGAACTCCCGGGTGCGGGAGGGCAGCACGGTGCCGTACGGGCCGAGCTGGTCCGTGACGGTGAGCGTCGCGTTCTCCGCGACGCTGCGGCCCAGCACCAGCCCCTGCCGGTGCCGGTCCTCCGGCACGTAGCCGATCCCGGCGCCGAGCGCGTGCGGCACGCTCCCCGGCCGTACGGTCCGGCCCGCGACGACGGTCCGGCCGGCGGTGGGCTTGCGGAGCCCCACCAGGGTCTCCCCCAGCGCCGTGTTGCCGCTGGCGGTCGCCCCGGCCAGGCCGAGCACCTCGCCGGGGCGCACGGTGAAGTCGATGGCCCGGTAGGCGCCGTCGAGCGCCAGCCCCTCGGCGCGCAGCACGGGTTCGTCCTCCCGCCGCACCGTGGCGCCCGCCTGCCAGGCGGTGGCGGACTGCGCCGAGTCCCCGGTCATCGCCTGCACCAGGTCGGCCTTGCCCAGCTCCGCGACGGGCGCGGTGAGCACATGCCGGGCGTCACGGTAGACGGTGACGGTGGTGCACAGGTCGTACACCTCCTGGAGGTGGTGGGAGATGAACAGGAAGGCGACGCCCTGCCGCTGCAGTTCGCGCAGCCGGGCGAAGAGCCGCTCGATATCCGCCGCGTCGAGCTGGGCGGTCGGCTCGTCGAGGATGATGAAGCGGGCGCCGAAGGACAGCGCTCGCGCGATCTCCACGAACTGCCGCTGCTCGACGGTCAGATCCTTGGCGCGCGCCGCCGGATCGACCTCGACGCCGTACTCGGCGAGCAGGTCACGGGCCCGCTGGCGCAGCTTCGGCCAGCGGATCCGGCCCTCCCCGAACCGGCCGGCCGCGAGGCCGTACCGGTTCAGGAAGAGGTTCTCCGCGACGGTCAGATCCGGGACGACCATGGACTTCTGGTAGACGCAGGCGACCTTCGACTGCCAGGCGGTGGTGTCCCCGAACGCGGGCGCCGCCTCGCCCTGGAAGGCGACGGAGCCCGCGTCCGGGGCGTGCAGCCCGGTCAGTACGGAGACGAGGGTGGACTTGCCGGCGCCGTTGCGGCCGACGAGCGCGTGGGACTCGCCGGCCTGCACCGTCAGCCGCACCCGGTCGAGCGCGACGGTCGGCCCGAAGCGCTTGACGACGCCCTCGGCGTGCACGGCCGGCGGCGGTGCCCCGGCCGCCGGCTCCTGGCGGGGGAGTTCCTTGGCTGGTGCCTGGGACATGGTCAGCTCTTTCCGAGCTGGTTGGCCCACAGCGCGGCGTCGTCCACGTTGCTCTTGGTGACGAGCGGGGCGGGCAGCTGGTCCTCCAGACCGTTCGGGATCTTGATGATGTTGGAGCCGTGGTCGGTCGGACCGGGCTGGAACGTCTTGCCGTCCAGCGCGGCCTTCGCGTAGAAGAGCGCGTACTTGGCGTAGAGGTCGGCGGGCTGCGAGACCGTCGCGTCGATCTTGCCCTCGCGGATCGCCTTCAGCTCCTCGGGGATCCCGTCGTTGGAGATGATGGTGATGTGGCCTGCCGTGCCCGGCGGCTTGAGCAGGTGCTTCTGCTCCAGCAGGGCGAGGGTGGGCTGCAGGAAGACGCCGCCGGCCTGCATGTAGATGCCGTTGATGTCCGGGTCCGAGGCGAGGGTGGCCTGCAGCTTGGAGGAGGCGACATCGCCCTTCCAGTCGGTGGCCAGCTCGATGACCTTGATGTTCGGGAACTTCTCCTTCATGCAGGACGCGAACGCCTCCGAGCGGTCCCGCCCGTTGATGGAGTCGAGCGCGCCCTGGAACTCGACGACCTTGCCCTTGCCGGCGAGCTGCTGGCCGAGGTATTCGCACGCCTTCTGCCCGTACGCCTTGTTGTCGGCGCGCACCACCATGTAGACGTCGCCCTTGTCGGGGCGGGTGTCGACGCTGATGACCGGGATCTTCTTGTCCGCCAGGCGTTCCAGGGTGGAGGCGATGGCGCCGGTGTCCTGCGGGGCCATCACCACCGCCTTGGCGCCCTGGTCGGTGAAGGTCTGGGTGTTCGCGACGAGCTTGGTGATGTCGTTCTGCGAGTTGCTGCGCGGCAGTGCGGAGACGACCCCGTCCTTCACGCCCTTCTCGATGTACTGCTGGTACGAGTTCCAGAAATCGCTGTCGGCACGCGGCAGGTCGATACCGACCTTGCCCGAGGTGCCCGCCTTGTCGTCGCTGCCGCGATTGCAGCCGGCGACGGCGGTGACCGCGAGGAGTGCCGCGCACGCCGTGACCATGGTGCTCGTGAGGGAACGCTGCCGCAGTCTCATCGTCGAGTCCTGCCCTTCTTGGTGTGTAGCGGCTCGGAATGCTTACGCCCTGGGAGGCGATGGGGAGTGGATCAGCGAGCGGTGTCCTGCGGCTTCGGATCCAAGGCGGAGGAGGGAGGCGACGCGGAGCGTCGTCGACCGACGACAACGCCGGAGCCGGAGTCGCAGGACACCGGGAGCCCGCTCCCTATTGCCCCCCAGGGCGTTGGGGGGTGGGGCGGAGTCTCAGTCCTTGCATGCCACCGTCGACGGCCAGTGCCGTCCCGGTGACGCTCCCGGCGGCGGGGCTCGCCAGGTAGGCGATGGCCGCGGCGACCTCGTCGGCGGCGACGAGGCGGCCCAGCGGTTGCCGGGCGTTCAGTGCGGCGCGCTCGGCGGCCGGATCATCGGCACGGTCGAGCAGTCTGCCGATCCAGGGGGTGTCGGCGGTACCGGGATTCACGCAGTTCACGCGTACGCCCTCGCGGACGTGGTCGGCGGCCATCGCGAGCGTCAGCGAGAGCACCGCGCCCTTGCTGGCGCTGTACAGGGCGCGCTGCGGAAGTCCCGCGGTCGCCGCGATGGAGCAGGTGTTGGTGATGGACACACAGCCGGGGCGGTCCGCGGCGGCGGCCCGCAGGTGCGGCAGCGCGGCCCGCGCGGTGCGCACCATGCCGAGGACGTTGATGTCCAGGACGCGGAGCCATTCGTCGTCGTCGTTCTCCTCGACGGTGCCGATCGCGCCGATCCCCGCGTTGTTGACGAGGATGTGCAGGCCGCCGAGGAGTCCGACGGCCTCGGCGACCGCGGCCCGTACCGCGGGGCCGTCGGCGACGTCCGCCGTGACGGCCAGGGTGCCGGGCGGCGCTCCCGCGGGATCGCGGTCCAGGACGGCGACGCGCGCGCCGCGCGCGGTGAGCAGGGCGGCGGTGGCGGCGCCGATGCCGGAGGCGCCGCCGGTCACGAGGGCGGTGAGCCCCCGCAACTCACGGTCTTGGATGTTGTTCATGCGGATCCTTCCTGGCGGGCCTGCGAAACAGTGCGGTCCTCCTGCCGGGCCTGCCAGACCGGGCCTTCCGGGTAGCGGTGGTCGGCGATGGATCGGGGTTTCATCCGGGCGGAGAAGCCGGGACGGGCGGGGGCGCGGTAGCGGCCGTGGTCGATGACGACGGGGTCCTCGAAGTGCTCGTGGAGGTGGTCCACGTATTCGATGACCCGGTCGTCCCAGCTCCCGGAGACGGCGACGTAGTCGAACATCGCCAGGTGCTGCACGAGCTCGCACAGGCCGACACCGCCCGCGTGCGGGCAGACCGGCACCCCGAACTTGGCGGCCAGCAGCAGGATCGCGATGTTCTCGTTGACCCCGGCGACGCGGGCCGCGTCGATCTGGACGAAGTCCACGGCGCCGGCCTGCAGCAGCTGCTTGAACATGACGCGGTTGGCGGCGTGTTCACCGGTGGCGACCTTGACGGGCTGCCCGGCGCGTACCGCGGCGTGCGCGAGGATGTCGTCCGGGCTGGTGGGTTCCTCGATCCAGTACGGGTCGTAGGCGGCCAGGGCCTTCATCCACTCCAGCGCGGCGGAGACGTCCCAGCGCTGGTTGGCGTCGACGGCGATCCGGATGTCCGGGCCGACGGCCTCGCGGGCGATCCGCATCCGGCGCAGGTCGTCGCCGAGATCGGCGCCGACCTTGAGCTTGATCTGGTGGAAGCCGTCGGCGACGGCTTCCTTGGACAGCCGGGCGAGCTTCTCGTCGGAGTAGCCGAGCCATCCCGGTGAGGTGGTGTACGCGGGGTAGCCGCGGTCGCGCAGCAGCGCGGCCCGTGCGGCCCGGCCGGGTTCCGCGGCGCGCAGGATGTCCAGCGCCTCCTCGCGGGTGAGCGCGTCGGTCAGATAGCGGAAGTCGACCATGTCCACGATCTGTTCCGGGCTCATCGAGGCGAGGAACTCCCAGACCGGCTGGCCGGCCCGCTTGGCCGCCAGGTCCCAGGCCGCGTTGATGACGGCGCCGGCCGCCATGTGCATGACGCCCTTCTCCGGGCCCAGCCAGCGCAGCTGCGAGTCATGGGTCAGTTCCCGGTGGAGTCCGCCAAGATCACCGGTAATACTGTCCACGCCGCGTCCCAGTACATAGGGTCGCAGGGAGCGGATCGCGGCGGCGGTGACATCGTTGCCGCGGCCGATCGTGAAGCAGAAGCCGTGCCCCTCCAGGCCGTCGGGGTCATCGGTGCGCAGAACTACGTAGGCGGCGGAGTAGTCGGGGTCGGGGTTCATGGCGTCCGAGCCGTCGAGCTGCTCCGAGGTCGGGAAGCGTATGTCGTAGACGTCGACCTCGGTAATGGTCGGACTCATGTACACCCCCGTCGTGAGACATCGGATCTTTTTTCGAACAACCGATGTATAGCGCCGAAAACCTCGCGAAGTCCAGGGGGTAGAGCCAACTTTGTGGAAGACAGATCGGATGTCTCGCGAGAGACTCCTGAAATGGCTGCGTCGTGGGGCGCTGGTGACCGCTGTGGTGCTCCTGGTCCCCGTGGTGGCCGTGGCCATCGCGCTGCGGCTCGAATACGCCGGGGATCCCGGCGCGGCGGGCCGCACCCGGGGGCATGACGCGGTCTGGCTCGGGCACGCCTGGGTCGACGGCCGGCACACCGCGGCCGACCTCGAAGCCCTGCGCGTCCAGGCCCAGGGCACCGGGATCCGGGACCTCTATGTGCACACCGGACCGCTGGAGCAGAACGGCAGTCTCGATCCGACGCTCTACCCGGGCGCGGCCTGGCTGATCGGCGAGGTCCACCGGATCCTGCCGGGCGTCCGGGTGCAGGCCTGGCTCGGCAACGTCATCGCGCACCACAACGGGGACGACGGGCTGCACCTGCCCGACGAGGCCACCCGCGCCCGCATCCAGGCCAGCGGTCAGCAGGTGCTGGCCGCCGGATTCGACGGCGTCCACCTCGATCTGGAGCCCAACTACTCCGGTGACAAGGACTTCCTGGACATCCTGGACCGGTTGCGCGCCACGACTTCGGCGCACGGCGCCGCGCTGTCGGTGGCCACCCACCAGATCGATCCGCTGCCGGGACTGCACACCATCGCGCTGTCGATGTTCGACCATCCCAAGTGGTGGTCGCAGAAGTACTTCGCCGAGGTCGCCCGCCGCGTCGACCAGGTCGCGGTGATGGCGTACGACTCGGCGATGCCACTGGAAAGCCTGTTCGGGGGTTACCTCGCCCAGCAGACCGCCCTCGCCCTGGAGGTCACCCCGGCCGGCACCGACCTGATCATGGGGCTGCCCGGCTACCACACCAGCACGAGCGGACACCATCCCTCCGCCGAGACCGTCACGGCCGCCGTGCGCGGCGCGCGACTGGGTCTGGCCAGGCACGGAAAGGACCGCGAGGCCTTCGGCATGGCGCTCTACGTGGACTACGCCGCGACCCCCGGCGACTGGGCCGCGTACCGGTCCGGATGGGGCGGGCGCTGACCGCCGCGGGAGCGGATCGTGACCGGACGCGTACGTGCGATGACCGTGGGGATCATCCTGGTACGAGGGCTGCGGAGAGGGCCTCCGTAAGCCGTAGGCTGGTCCCGCACTGACACGAACAGCAGCCGGCAGGGGACGGCCTCGCCCCCTCCGGCCGGAAGGAGGCGCTGGGTGATCGAGCTCGAGGGAGTACCCGAGCTGATCGACCCGGTCATGGTGGCCGCGTTCGAGGGCTGGAACGACGCCGGCGACGCAGCCTCCACCGCGGTCGGCCACATGGACCGGGAATTCAAGGGGGAAGTCTTCGCGGCACTGGACGCCGAGGACTACTACGACTTCCAGGTCAACCGGCCGACCGTCTGGCTGGACGCCGGGGTACGCAAGATCACCTGGCCGACCACGCGGCTGTCGGTGGTCCGCGTCCAGAACCCCCGGCCCCGTGACCTCGTCCTGGTCCGCGGCATCGAGCCGAGCATGCGCTGGCGCTCGTTCTGCAACGAGATCCTGGGCTTCGCCCATGAACTCGGCGTGGAGATGGTCGTCGTGCTGGGCGCGCTGCTGGGCGACACCCCGCACACCCGCCCGGTCCCCGTCACCGGAGTGACCTCCGACGCGGACCTGGCCGTCGCCCTGAACCTGGAGGAGTCCCGCTACGAGGGCCCGACCGGCATCGTCGGCATCCTGCAGGAGGCGTGCACGCACGCCGGCATCCCGGCGGTCAGCCTGTGGGCCGCCGTCCCGCACTACGTGTCGCAGCCGCCGAACCCCAAGGCGACGCTCGCCCTCCTCAACCGCCTGGAGGATCTGCTCGATGTGCGGATCCCGCTCGGCGAACTGCCGGAGGACGCGCGCGCCTGGCAGGTCGGGGTGGACCAGCTCGCGGCCGAGGACAGCGAAGTCGCCGAGTACGTACAGACGTTGGAGGAGGCCCGCGACACCGTCGAACTGCCGGAGGCGTCGGGCGAGGCCATCGCCAAGGAGTTCGAGCGCTATCTGCGGCGCCGCGACCCCGACACCGGCGAGGCCCATCCCTACCTCAGGGACACCTCATCGGGACCGCACCCCGCCCGGGGCGCCGCCAAGGAGGAGCCCGAACCGGACGACTCCGACGACGAGTAGCCCGGTACGCGGGACGACCGGCCGCCGGCCGGGTGCGCGCTGCGCATCCGGCCGGCGGTCGTCCGTCACGGGGTCCCGACGGGTCAGGCGCAGCTGAACTTCGCCGCGGCCCAGTCCCCGTGGTCACCGCTCTTGGAACCGTTGGTGTCGGTGATCTTCAGACGGACGTGGCGCGCCCCGCCGAGCGGGACGTCCACCGGCACGGTCGCGGAGGCGCCCGTCACCTTGGGCGAGGTCCACAGCACCTTGCCGTCGGCCTCGACCGAGAAGGCCACCTCCCCATAGCCGTTGATCTCGTCGTCGATCCCGGCGTCCGCGGTGAAGCGGGTGCAGCGGCCGCCGGTGTAGAGCTCGATGTCGGAGTCGGCGTGGGCGCCGATCCCCTTGGGGTAGACCGTGCCCGCCAGGGTGATCGGATGACCGTCCTCGGCGCCCGACTCCCCGTTGCTGCGATCGCGTTCGGGCGGCCCGTAGCCGTTCCCCTCGCTCAGCCACACCATGTCGCTCGCCCAGGTGTCGGCCACCGGTGGCGGCGGCATCGCGGAGACCGCGAACGGCTGCGCCGTCACCCGGGCCTGCCCGCCCGTCCGGTAGGCGGCGGAGGCCGTCAGCACCGCCTCCCCCGGTGCCGCGTTCTGCGGCGGGGTGACGGTGACCTGGACCCTCCGGGTCGTCCCGGCGGGAATGCGGCCCACCGGCGCAGGGGCGGTCACCGACCAGCCGGCCGGCGCCTTCAGCGTCACCTGGACTCCGGTGGCGTCCCTGCTGCCCGCCGTCACGTCCACCGGCACGGTGGCCGGCACACCCGCGCCGACCTCCTGCGCCGGCGGCGACGACACCACGGCGGCGCTGCCCGGCGCCTTGCCGCCGAGCGCGCTCGCGCCCAGCAGCCGGAGGGAGAACGCCTTCGCGGTGCTCAGCGACGGGGTCTTGACCTGCACCACGCCGCCCCGGTCGGCCGTGTCGAACCACCAGCCGCGCGAGGCCGCGTCGAAGGCGGCCTTGGAGGTGTACTTCGGCAGCGCGGACCCGTCCAGCAGCAGACCGGCAGGCGCGTCACCGGTGTGCACGGTGAACTGGTACGGGCGGGCGGTCTGCTTGCCCTGGAAGGTTCCGTTGCTGGCTCCGACGTCGACGGTCACGTCGCCCGCGCCGGACGACGGGGCCTTGACGGTGACCTTCTGCCGCGCGTACTTCCCGGCCCGGCTCTGCCGGGTGACGCCGTCGTCCTCGTACAGCGTGAAGGACGACGTGCCCTGCGGGTAGACGTCCCAGGCGACCGGCGAGGCCGGGGTGCGGTCCTGGTAGGACCTGATGCCGGGCCACATCGGCACGGCGGCACCGGCCTTGACGAACAGCGGCAGCGTGCCCAGCGGCGCGCTGTAGCCGTTGACCGTGGTCGGGCCCTGGTAGACGCGGCCGGTCCAGTAGTCGCTCCAGGTGCCCTTCGGCAGATAGATGCCGTCGCGCACCGCGGTGTCCTGGTAGACCGGCGCCACGAGGAAGTCCTCGCCGGACAGGAACTCGTACTTCGCCGCGTCGGACGCCGCCTTCGGGTCGTCCGGGTACTCCAGCGCGAGCGGCCGCACCTGGCCGACCCCGGTGCGGTTCGCCTCGGCCGCGTAGGAGTACGTGTACGGCAGCAGCGACTCCTTGAGCTTGAGGTACTGGCGGTTGATGGAGGTGTACGGCTCCCCGTACCGGTAGGGCTGCTTGTCGTTCGCGGCCCAGCCGTCCATCGTCATCACGGCCGGCAGGAAGGACTTCCACTCCAGGTCGCGGGTGTAGGTCTTGGGGCTGCCGCCGAAGATGCCGTCGATGTCACCCGAGGTGTAGGCGAGCCCGGACATCGTGGCGCCCGCGTACGTCGGGATCTGCCAGCGGATGTACTCCCAGCTGCCGGACTGGTCGCCCGACCACTGCACGCCGCAGCGCTGCGCGCCCGACCAGCTCTCGGGAGCCCAGGTGAAGCCGCGGGCGTCGCTGTTGTCCTCGATGCCCTGGTAGGCGTCCTTGCAGCCGTCGAGGGCGAACTTGTAGCCGCCGCCGACCCAGGCCACGTCGAGCTTGGCGATCCGCTGGCCGGCCTTGACCTGGTCGGCGAGTTTGCCGATGCCGTCCTCGGTCCACAGGCCGGTCTTCATCTTGCGGTCCTGGAGACCGGCGGAGGTCTGCGGGAGGTTCTCGTAGCCGCAGCCGTAGCCGTCGTTGACGAGCATCCAGCCGTTCGGCATGTCGTTCTTGACGTAGTCGTCGGCGACCTTGAGGGAGTCCAGGGTGTGCCGCTCGCCCCGGTTGGCGTTGTGCAGATAGCAGTCGGAGTCGCCGACCTCGAGCCCGTACACGGGCGGCAGGAAGGGGCGGCCGGTCAGCTGGGTGTACTGGCCGATGACGTCCTTGGCCGACGGGCCGGCGAAGTAGTACGCGTCGAAGCGGTTCTCCTGCTCGGTCGTCGCCACCGGATCGGTGAAGGCGTACGTGCCGGGCGCATAGGTGTTGCGGAAGGCGCCGTAGCCGGCCGTGGACAGGTAGAACGGGACGGAGTTGGGGTGCCCGCCGTCGTTCCAGTTGTCGTCGACGCCGACCTCGACGGTCTGGCCGCGGTGCGAGGTGTTACCGCGGCCGTTCTGCATCCCGGCGCCGTAGAACTGCTCGGTGGCGCCGCGCTCCAGGGTCTGGGTGGTCCTGGTGCCGTTCCACGTCAGGCCCTTGGACTCGGCCCAGACCTTGGTGCCGTCGGCGCGGTAGAGGGCGAAGCGCAGCGGGGACTTGTACGCGCGCAGGGTGACCTGGGAGGTACTCAGCTCGTACCGGTCACCCGCGTCCCGCCACCGGGTGGCCGGCGCGGCGCCCTGCGGCAGCACGATGTCGGTGCCGGTGGGGTCGCTGAACTTCCCGTCGGGCGCGAGCTCCACACGGAACGTCTGCCCGGACACGAAGGTGACCCGGACCTCGGCCTGGCCGGCCGTCAGGTGGTAGACGGGCCCGGCGGCGGAGAATCCGGTCAGATTCCCGACGGTGGTATCGGCGGGCGCGGCGGCGTGCGCCGTACCCGGTACCGGGACGAGGAGGGCCACGAGCAGGCCCAGCATCACCATCAGCGGCATCGCAGACATTCTGCGATGTTCTTGAGCATTCCTGTGCATGAACACCTCTCCGGCTGCATCTGCGCGCAGTTGGAAGCAAGAAATGAGCAACTGCGAGCGTGTATAGCGCAGATGCCGTGCTCCTGACCAGAGGGCCGTCGGGTGCCGGGTCACCGCTTCCGGCGCGGCGGGCCCCGTTCCGCTGTCCGCCGGGCGCAACGAAACGGCCCCGGCGGCGATCCGCCGGGGCCGTTCGGTTGCGCTACGAGCTGTCGTACGGGCTGTCGTTAGAGGGCGACGCCCAGGAGTGCGTCGACCGCGCGGGAGACCACACCGGGCGCTCCCTCGTCCGTGCCGCCGGACAGGGCCTGCGAGGCGGCCCAGCGGTCCACCGCGGCGAGCGCGGCCGGTGCGTCCAGGTCGTTCGCGAGCGCCTCGCGGATCTCCTCGACGAGCGCCTCGGCCGGCGGCCCGTCGGGACGGGACACCGCCGCGCGCCAGCGGGCGAGGCGTTCGACGGCGTCGGCGAGCACGCCGTCCGTCCACTCCCAGTCGGCGCGGTAGTGGTGGGCGAGGAGCGAGAGCCGGATCGCGGCGGGGTCGACCCCGTCACGGCGCAGCTGGGAGACGAAGACCAGGTTGCCCTTGGACTTCGACATCTTCTCGCCGTTGAGGGCGACCATGCCGGCGTGCACGTACGCCTTGGCCATCGGGAACTCGCCGGTGAGCACCTGGGCGTGCGAGGCGCCCATCTCGTGGTGCGGGAAGGCGAGGTCGGAGCCGCCGCCCTGGACGTCGAAGCCCATCCCGAGGTGGTCCAGCGCGATGGCCACACACTCGATGTGCCAGCCGGGCCGGCCGCGGCCGAGGGAGGCGCCGTCCCAGCTCGGCTCGCCCTCACGGGCGGCCATCCAGAGCATCGGGTCCAGCGGGTTCTTCTTGCCGGGACGGTCCGGGTCGCCGCCGCGCTCCGCGGACAGGATCCGCATCGCGGTCGCGTCCAGCCGGGAGACCTGGCCGAAGTGCGGGTCGGAGTCGACGGAGAAGTAGGTGTCGCCACCCAGTTCGTAGGCGGCACCCAGTTCCAGCAGCCGTTCGACCAGCGGGACGATCCCGGGTATGGCCTCGACGGCGCCGATGTAGTGGGCCGGGGGGAGCATCCGCAGCGCGGTCATGTCCTCCCGGAACAGGGCGGTCTCACGCTCGGCGAGCGCGGTCCAGTCGTCTCCGTTGGCGATGGCCCGCTCCAGGAGCGGATCGTCGACGTCCGTGACGTTTTGGACGTACTGCACCTGACGCTTCGTATCGAGCCACACGCGCTGCACGAGGTCGAACGCGTTGTAGGTGGCCGCGTGCCCCATGTGGGTGGCGTCATAGGGAGTGATCCCGCAGACATAGATGCGGGCGACCGGACCGGGGTCCAGGGTTACCGGGCCACCGGTCGCGGTGTCGTGGAGGCGGAGGTCGCGGCCACTGCCGGGAAGGGCAGGGACGTCGGAAGCGGGCCAGGCATACATGAGATGAGCGTAACCGGACGTGGGTTCCGGAAACGAACCGGCGGCAGGCACGAGTGCGGATGGGCCGGATTGGCCGTCTTGACTTTTCCGCGCGCCGCCGCCCGGGAGGGTCGGCTCCGGGTCCTCGGCCCGACGGCTGTGCCGGCAGGGCAGACCTGCGGCTGGAGACTCCTAGACGGGCGGCCAGGGAATGGCCGGCCACTGGCCGCTCGGCCGCGGGTAGCGACCGGTGCGCAGCAGATCCGCCACTCGGGTGCCGACCGCTGCCACCTCGGCGTCGGTGAGCAGCTCCGCGAGCCGGGCGCCCAGCCCGCCCTTCAGGGCGTCGGTGAGGCGCCGGAGCACCTCGACGGCGTCCTCGGGCAGCGGTTCGTCCGCCCAGCCCCACAGGAGGGTGCGCAGCTTGTCCTCGGCGTGGAAGGCGATGCCGTGGTCGATGCCGTAGAGCCGGCCGTCCGGTGCGGGCAGCAGATGGCCGCCCTTGCGGTCGGCGTTGTTGATCACGGCGTCCAGCAGGGCGATCCGGCGCAGCCGCGGGTCGTCGGCGTGCACCAGCAGCGCGGTGCGGCCGCCGCCCACCTCGGCCCGGACGACCGCCTTCCAGCCCTCGCCCGGCTCGTCCTCCTCGACCAGGGCCAGCAGCTCCGGCGCCTGGCCGGACTCCTCGTCGGCCTCGTCGATCCACAGCTGGCACATGCCCTCGCCGTACGGGCCGTCGCGCAGCACCGTCGGTGGTACGAGGCTCCAGCCGGTGGCCTCCGAGACCAGGTACGCGGCCACCTCGCGCTCGGCGAGGGTGCCGTCGGGGAAGTCCCACAGCGGGCGCTCCCCGGCGACCGGCTTGTACACGCACTCGGCGGTCCGGCCGTCGAGGGCGACCTCGCAGTACAGGACGGCGTTGGAGGCGTCGCGCAGCCGCCCGCGCACGGTCAGCTCGCCGCGGGTGAGCAGCTCCATGGCGTCCCCGGCAGCGCCGGACGGGCCGCCGGGCGGGCCGGTGGTGTCACCCGGATCGCCGGACGTACCGGCGTCGCCGGTCAGGCCCCCCGCCGGTACCCGTTCTGGCGCGGGCATACGTGTCCTTCCGGGTCCAGGGGCAGGCTGCACAGCGGGCACGGCGGACGGCCCGCCGAGACCACGTCCAGGGCCCGCTTGGCGAAGGACCGGGCCTGCGCGCCGGTCAGGTGGACCCGCAGCAGCGGCGGGCCGTTCTCGTCGTCCTCGCGCAGCTCCTCGGCCGCTTCGAGGGTGGCGTCGTCGGCGTCGGGCTCGACCTCGACGAGCGCCTGGGCCTCCAGGACCATGCGCTCCTGGGTGCTGTCCCAGGCCAGCGCCATGGTGCCGACCCGGAACTCCTCCTCAACGGGACTGTCGAGCGGCGCGGTGTCGGCCAGTTCGCCCGGCGCGACCGCGGGCACGACGGTGCTGCCGCCGGTCCGCCGAACGACCTCGTCCAGCAGCTCGTCGATCCGTTCGGCCAGCGCCGCGACCTGCGTCTTCTCCAGGGCGACGCTGGTGGTGCGGCCTGCGCCGGTCGCCTGCAGGAAGAAGATGCGCTGGCCCGGCTCACCGACCGTGCCGGCGACGAACCGGTCCGGTTGTTCGTAGAAGAAGACCTGACGGGGCACGTCCTGCTCCGTTTGCTCGACTGTGCGGCTGCTCGACTGTGGGACTGCTCAGCTGTGGCGGTGCTCAGTTGCGGCTGTGCTCAATTGTTTGGGCTCAGTTATGGGTGTGACCGGCCGTTCCGTACCGCCGGACACGGTCCGGGGCGGCGGAACACTGCCGGTCCACCACCCTACTGCGGAAGCCGATCACGGTGTGCCGGTGCCACCACCGACCACCGCGTCCCCCGTCGTGCCCCCGGCGGCGTTTCCGCCTGTTTCCGACGCTTCGGTGGCCGCCGCGGACGGCGCGGGCGCGAGCCCGGTGAGGTCGCCGGTGTCGCCGAGCCGCAGCAGGAACGGCCGGTAGGCGGTGTAGCGGATCGCGGTCACCGAGCAGGGGTCGACGGCGATCCGCTGGAAGAGGTCGAGGTGCATGCCCAGGGCGTCGGCGGCGATGGCCTTGATGATGTCGCCGTGCGAGCAGATGGCGTAGACCGCGTCGGGGCCGTGGCTCTCCTCGATCCGCGCGTTCCAGTCCCGTACCGCGTCGACCGCGCGCGCCTGCATGGCCCGCAGCGACTCGCCGTCCGGTCCGGGGAAGACCGCGGCGGACGGGTGGCGCTGCACGGTGGCCCACAGCGGTTCGTCGGCGAGCTCGGCGAGCTTGCGGCCCGTCCAGTCGCCGTAGCGGCATTCGCCGATCCGGTCCTCGGTGTGAACGGGCAGCTCGGGGCGGGTGTCCAGCATCGGCTGGACGGTCTCCCGGCAGCGCTGCAGCGGGCTGGTGACGACGGCGGCCAGCGGCACCACGGACAGCCGGGCGGCGAGCTCGGTGGCCTGGGCGCGGCCGCTGTCGTCCAGGGCGACGCCCTGGCTCCAGCCGGCCAGCACTCCGTCGGCGTTGGCGGTCGACCGCCCGTGGCGGACAAGGATCACGGTGGGCATGCGGGCCAGCCTACGTCGGTGGTGTGACTTCGCCGGATCGCGGAAGAATAGCCCTCGTGATCGTGGACTGCGCCATCTACAAGGACGGGCACCGGACCGAGGGGCCCGACGACCTCTCCGATGCCCTGGACCAGGCGCGGGCGTCCGGCGACGCCTTCCTCTGGATCGGACTGCACGAGCCGACGGAGGACGAGTTCGACCTGGTGACCTCCGAGTTCGGCCTGCATCCGCTGGCCGTCGAGGACGCCCTGACCGCACACCAGCGCCCCAAGCTGGAGGTCTACGACGATTCGCTGTTCGTGGTCCTCAAACCGCTGGAGTACGACGACGCGGCGGCGACGGTCACCGCCGGTGAGCTGATGGTGTTCATCGGTGACGCCTTCGTGGTGACGGTGAGGCACGGCGAGGGCAGCGCGCTGGCCGAGGTGCGGCGGCGGCTGGAGAAGGATCCCGAGCTGCTGAAGCACGGACCGCCCTCGGTGCTCTATGTGATCAGCGACACAGTGGTGGACCACTACGTGGAGATCGCCTACGAACTGCAGGTGGACCTCGAGGAGTTGGAGTCGAGCGTGTTCACCCCGAATGCCGGGGACACGGCCAACACCGCGAGCACGATCTACACCTTCAAGCGCCAGGCACTGGAGTTCCGCCGTGCCACCGGTCCGCTGATGGACCCGATGGCCCGGCTCGCGGGCGGCGGGGTGCCGTTCGTCTCGGCGGCCAGCCGGCCGTTCTTCCGCGATGTCGCCGACCACCTGACCCGGGCGAACGAGCAGGGCGAGAGCCTGGACCGGCTGCTGTCCGACATCCTCGCCGCGCATCTGACGCAGGTGGGAGTGCGGCAGAACGACGACATGCGCAAGATCTCGGCGTGGGCGGCGATGGCCGCGGCGCCGACGATGATCGCCGGCATCTACGGCATGAACTTCGACCACATGCCGGAACTCCACCAGACGTGGGGTTATCCGGCCGTCATGACGCTGATGGCGGGCATCGTCGCCCTCCTGTACGGGTTCTTCAAACGGCGCGGGTGGCTGTAGCGGGGTGGGGCGGGTGGTTGCGGCCGGGCGGTGCGGGTGGCGGTGACCGTGTGGGGTGGCGGGCAGACTGTGCGCGGCGGGTCGCCGTGACCGTATGGGGCGGGTGCCCCGCGAGGCGTAACTCCTGGCCCGCTGAGGCGTTGTGTTTGCTGACGGCCGTGGCGGGGAAGACCCCCGAGCCCCCACCACGGCCGCAGATCCCAGCGATCCGGTCGAGCCTCCTCATCCCGCACTGTCCTACCTCCTGGGTAAGGTGCAACGGGGGCTGAGGGGCCAACGAGGCCGTGAATCGCGAAGCAGGTGGACATGTTCAGCAAGGCGACGAGGAGCCGCCCGACCACGCGCCGGTCGGGTCCGGCGGGGTCGGACTGGTCGCCGTACGAGCGGCTCGAGGACGCTTCCGACGCCTACTTCCTGCACGCGGACGTCGCGTTGGACGCGATCAGGGGGGTGCTCGGACGCCGCAAGGTCCTCGGTTTCACCCTGGAGCGGGTGGTGGATCTGACGGAGGCCGGCACGTCTGTCTGGCAGGAGGCGGCGGTCTGCGACGGCCGGCGGCTGATCCTGTGGCACAGCGAGGAGTTGGCCGACGACAGCGCACCCGGCGGGACCGTACTGGACTCGTCGGTGCAGGTGCTCCCGTTGAACTCCATCGGCCATGTCGGGATGCGGACGCTGGTCGGGAGGAACGAGCAGGGAGTGCGCGTCGACCGCGGGGTGTACCTGGTACTCGCGACATCGATGCCGCACGAGTTGAGCGCCGTGCAGGGCGATCCGGACTCGCCGGTCGCCGCCGCCCGCTTCCGTCCGGAGGCGTTCCGGTTCAGCAAGTCGCTCGACGACGGCGGACCGGGCCAGATAGCCCGGCTCGTCGCGTTCGGACGGCTGCTGGGGCGGCTGGTGCCCAGCTAGGGCGTGTTGCGAAAGTCCCGCCTGGCCCACGACGCCTGGCACGCGCCCTAGAACCCGACGGCCCTCAGGCCGGACGCCGGTCCGCCGCCGGGACCTGCATACCGGCCCCGGCCCTCCGCGGGACCGGGGCCGGTCCTCTGCCGGCTACGCGAGGCCCGCGCGCTCCATGGCCTCGACTCCCGCGCGCAGTGCGGCGACCCGCTCGTCGAGCGTCCAGCCGGCCGGGGTGACGGTCAGGGTGGTGACGCCGGCGGCCGCGTACTCCTGCATGCGGTCCGCGATCCGCTCGACCGGGCCGAGCAGGCTGGTGCGGTCGATCAGCTCGCGCGGGACGGCGGCCGCGGCGCCGTCCTTGTCGCCCGCCAGGTACTTGTCCTGGATCTCGGCGGCTTCCTTCTCGTACCCCATGCGCTGCGCGAGCCGGTTGTAGAAGTTCTGCTTCCTGCTGCCCATGCCGCCGACGTACAGGGCGGTGTAGGGGCGGAAGATGTCGGCGAGCGCGTCCACGTCGTCACCCAGCGCGAGCGGCAGCGTCGGACAGACGTCGAAGCCCTCGAGGGTCTTGCCGACCTTGGCGCGGCCCGCGCGCAGCGGGGCCAGCGAGGTGTCCTCCATGTTCTCGGCGGCGCAGAAGAGCGTCAGCGCGCCGTCGGCGATCTCGCCGGTCTGTTCCAGGTTCTTGGGGCCGATCGCGGCGATGTACAGCGGGATGTGCTCGCGCACCGGGTGCACGGTGAGCTTGAGCGCCTTGCCGGGGCCGTCGGGCAGCGGCAGCGTCCAGTGCTCGCCCTCGTGCGAGAGCCGCTCGCGGGCCATCGCCTTGCGGACGATCTCGACGTACTCCCGGGTGCGGGACAGCGGCTTGTCGAAGCGCGTGCCGTACCAGCCCTCGGAGACCTGCGGTCCCGAGACGCCGAGGCCCAGCCGGAAGCGGCCGCCGGACAGCGAGTCGAGGGTGGCGGCGGTCATCGCGGTCATCGCGGGGGTACGGGCCGGGATCTGGAAGATCGCCGAGCCGATGTCGATGCGCTCGGTCTGCGCGGCCACCCAGGAGAGCACGGTCGCGGCGTCGGAACCGTACGCCTCCGCGGCCCAGCAGACCGCGTAGCCGAGCCGGTCCGCCTCCTGGGCGACGGCCAGGTTGTCCGCATCCATCCCGGCGCCCCAGTAGCCGAGGTTGATTCCGAGCCGCATGCCGCTCCCCTTACTGATGAGTAACGTCTCTGTCACTCCGGACTTTAGCGCCATGGCGTGCTTCGCGCGCCTGTCGGGTTCGTCACTGCTGCCCAATCAGCCACTTCACCAGTAATCTCAGCGGTCATGGAACAGAGGCACCTCGGCCGCACCGGGTTGCGCGTGTCGCGGCTTGGCCTGGGCACGCTCACTTGGGGGCGCTACACCGGGGAACGCGACGCGGCCGACCAGCTGAAGACGTTCTGGGAGGCGGGCGGCACGCTGGTGGACACCGCCGACGTCTACGCGGACGGCGGCGCGGAGTACCTGCTCGGGCGGCTCATCGAGGAGTTCGTCCCGCGCGCGGATCTGGTGATCGCCACCAAGGCGGGCAGCGTGCCCGATCCCGACCGGCGCTTCGACTGTTCCCGCGGCCATCTGCTCTCGGCCCTCGACGCCTCCCTGCAGCGGCTCGGCACCGACTACGTCGACCTGTGGCAGGTGCACGCCTTCGATCCGGCCACCCCGCTCGACGAGACGCTGCAGGCCCTCGACATCGCCGTCACCTCCGGCCGGGCCCGGTACGTAGGGGTGTCCAACTACTGCGGCTGGCAGCTCGCCAAGGCCGCGACCTGGCAGCGCGCGGTGCCCGGCCGCACCCCGCTGGCGAGCACGCAGATGGAGTACTCGCTGCTGCAGCGCGGCATCGAGCGCGAGGTGCTGCCGGCCGCACTCGACCTGGGCATCGGGCTGCTGCCGTCCTCGCCGCTGGGCCGGGGCGTGCTCACGGGCAAGTACCGCAGCGGCACCCCCGTCGAGTCGCGCGGCGGCTCGGAGGAGATGGCGGCCTTCGTCGACCCGTACCTCGACGACACCGCCCGGCTCATCGTCGACGCCGTCACCACCGCGGCCGACGGGCTCGCCGTCCGGCCGATAGACGTCGCGCTGGCCTGGGTCAGGGACCGGCCGGGAGTGACCGCGCCCATCGTCGGCGCGCGCAACGCGCAGCAGCTGGCGCAGGCATTGTCAGTGGAGGCCCTTAGTCTTCCGGGTGAGATCTGCCAGGCGCTGGACGATGTGTCGGCGCCGCTGCACCGTTACCCGGATCACGACTGGAGCACGCTCTGAGCGAGCCCGGCCGGGGATCCGCCGCACCACGCCGCACCACGGAGGCCCACGTGACCGAGGACCGCACCGACCAGGACGTCGCGACGCCCGGCGCCGACGGGCAACCGCCCACGGCCCCCGCCCGCCTCGCCGAGACGGAGCGGGCCCAGGAGCGGGTCATAGACGATGCCGCCGCGCCGCTCGTCCCCGCCCCGGCCGCGCGGGCCGGTGCCCGTGCCAAGCCCGCGGTCGACCTCGCGGACCTCGCCGCCGCCATGCGCTCCATCGAACGCGGCGACAACCCCTCGGCCCCCGCCCCCAAGGGCGATGCCGCGGCCGCCCGCCGCAAGCGCCGCGACGCGATGGCCGCGGAGACGGCGAAGCTCCAGGCCGCCGAGGCGGCGGCCGTGGCGGGCGTTCCCGTGCCGGGGGCGGAAGCTGCCGAGGGGGCCGAAGCCGCGGAGGGGGCGGAGGGTTCCGAGGGGGCGGACGAGGCGGCTGTCGTCGATGGTCCGGAGGCCGCTGCTCCGGAAGGTCAGGACGCCGCGGAATCCGCGCCTGCCGAGTCCGCCGAGTCCGCCGAGTCCTTTGAGCCGCCCACGCCTTCGGAGCCTTCGGAGGCGGAGGCCGAGAGCACCGACCACGCCGAGGAGGACGAGGAGGACGAGCCCGAGGAGGTCGTCGACGCCGAACCCGTCGCGGCTGAACCCGTCGCGGCCCCGGCTCCGGCCGTCCCCGCTGAACGGCCTGTCCGGGAGCGGGCGGAACAGGAACCGGTCCGTCTCGCGCGGGTGCCGGTGGTGTACGACCCCGCCGCCGTCGAGGCGGTGCGGGCCGTGCTGGCCGAGGGCGGGGCGCCGGCGGAGCTGGCCGAGCCCGCGGTGGCCGCGCTCGGCGAACGGGCGGCGCAGGCGCTGCGCGAGGATCCGTGGCAGGTGCTGTCGCTGGCCGGCGTGCGGGTCGAGCACGCGGACGGCTTCGCGCGGGCGCTGCTCGGCGCCGACTGCGGGCCCGACGACGAGCGCCGCGTACGGGCCCTGGTCGTATGGCTGTTGGAGCGGGCCGCCGAGCAGGGGCACACGGCCCTCGAATCGTCCGTGCTGCGCACCGCGCTGGAGAAGCAGTCGGTCTCCGGCGCCGAGGAAGGACTGAGCGCCGCCATCGCCGAGGGCCGCGTGCTGGTGTTCCAGGACACCGAGGACGTCCCCGGGGCGAAACCCGCCGCGGCGGACGAGGGGGACGAAGGGCCGCCGGTCCGGCTGCTGCTCGGCCTCGACCGCTACGCGCTCGCCGAGGAGAGCCTCGCGGACGGCCTGGACCGGCTGCTCAAGACCTTCGAAGGCGACGATCTCGACTGGGAGTCCGCCGCGGCCGCCACGTCGTCGCCGTCCGCCGCCGCGCTGGTCCGCGCCGCCGCCGTCAGCGGTCTCGTCACGCACACCGGCGGAGAGGCGGCCCGCGCCGAGCCGGCCGCGCTGGTCGCCGCGGCGCGGGAGCTGGGGCTGCGCGCGTACGCCGCCGCGTACACCGCGGAGGGTCGGCGACGGCTCGCCGCGCACCTCGGCGAGGACACCGCCGTCACCGTCGCCGGGCTGCTGTCCGGGCAGGAGGGTCCGGGCCGGGAGGCCGACGGGAGCCTGGCTCTGGACGTGCTGGCCGTACTGGACGCCCCGCAGCTCGACGTGGAGCTCTCGGCGACGCTCGTCGAGGCCGTTCCTGACGGTGCACGGCTGGTCCTCAGCGGCGACCCCGGGGTGCTGTGGTCGGCCGGGCCCGGCCGGGCCTTCGCGGATCTGCTGGCGGCGAAGACCTGTCCGCAGGTGGCGTCCCGGACCCCGGACCCGGGGCCGATCGGCGAGCTGGTGTCGGGGATCGGCATCGGGGAGCTGACGGCGGTGGAGGCTCCCGGTAAGGAGGTCGTCATCGTCCCGGTGCGCGACCCCCGCGAGGCGGTGCACCGCACGGTGCAGCTGGTCGCCGACTCGGTGCCGCGCGTCATCGGAGTGCCCGCCACGGAGACCCAGGTCATCACGCCGGGCCACGGCGGCGCGGTCGGCACCCAGGTGCTGAACGCGGCGCTCAAGGAACGGCTCAACCCCGGCCCGGGCCGGTTCGGCGGCTTCGACCCGGGCGACCGGGTGGTGTACGCGCCGGAGCCTGGCCTGACGCTGCCCGGCACGGTGCTGTCCGCCGATCCCGAGGGTCTGAACCTGGACTGCGCGGGCACCCGGGTCCTCGTACCGCGCGACCAGGTGGCGGCGCTGCGGCACGGGTGGGCGATGACGGCACAGCAATCCGCCGGGCTCCGCTGGCCCGCCGTGGTCGTGGTGCTGCCGGGCGACGCGGTGCAGGCGCTGACCCGTGCGTGGGTCTACACGGCCTTCGGCCGGGGCGAGCGCCACCTTTCGGTGGTGCAGGGCGCCGATCAGGGCCTGGCCCAGGCGGTGGCCGGCATTCCGGCGAAGGACCGCACGACCCGGTTGCGTTCGGTGCTGCGCGAGCAGGCGCGCGAGCAGGCGGCGGAGTGAGCCGCGCCGGGGCGGACGGAAACCCGTCCGCCCCGGCGCATGCTCTTGCTGCGGAGTCCGGGTCTTGTTGTCCGGGTTTAGTTGTCCGGGTTTAGTTGTCCGGGTTTAGTTGTCCGGGTCGAGGGCGCTCAGCTCGTCGTCGAAGACCGAGCTGACGTCGAACCGGCAGATGATCAGCTGGGGGTCGGCCTGATCGAACGGGGTGGCCAGCCAGTCCCCCGGATCGGTGGGCTCCGCGGCGGAGACCCAGAGGGTCGAGTCGCCCTCCTCGAGCCCGAACTCCTTGTGCCGCTGGGCGATCTCGTCGGGCTCGTACTCACCGAAGAGAATGCCGACGGCCGCGTTCACCCCGGTGTCCGGTCCGGAGTCGGCGTCGGCGACCCGCCGGGCCTGCAGCAGCAGCCGCTGCGGCTCCACGATGCTGTAATCGCGGCGGATCAGCACGCTGATCGCGGCAGGTTCATCGGAGCCCGCGTACTCGGGCAGCGTGTCACCGGACGGCACCTCGAACGGCGTGACCTCGTCATAGGCGTCGTAAAGCAGCTCGTCATAGGCCTCGGCGGCCGTGGCGAGGTCGTCAAAAGCGGTGTAGACGGCGGGGTCGTCCTCCCCCGTCCGGTTCTCGATCGCCTCAAGGTGGCGGTCCAGCGCGGCTTTGACCGCCTCAGCGGCGGCACGTACCTCGGCAACGGTGGGCTGCACGTCATCAGACATGGTGCAGACGCTATCCGCACCAGGGCGTTGCCCGCACAATAGATGCGATGCCGGAATACGAATTCACAGAGATGTACGTCCCCCGGGGTGTGTCCCGGAAGGACGCGACGCGACTGCTGACCGATCACGCGGAGTACGGCCACTGGGAGTTGGACCGGCTGCGCCTCTACCCCGACGGGAGCCGCCGGGTGCGGCTGCGCCGCCGGATCATCCGTCAGGTCAGAGCAACCTGGTGAGCTGATATCCACCCATAACGTATAAATGGGACCCCGCCACCGCGGGGTCCCATCGAGCCGTGCGCCGAGCCGCGCGGCGGCCTTCCGGCCACCCTGCGGCTCTCCTGCCGTCAGCGACGGGCGGCGCGGTTACGGCGGTAGAGCATCCCGCCGCCGAGCAGCAGCGCGGCACTGGTCGGCAGCGCCATCCCGATCGAGCCGCCACCGGTGGCGGCCAGCTGAGCGGTCGGGTGGTGCGCGGCCGGAGCGTAGGGCGACGAGGGCCCACCCGGGTTGGAGTGACCGGTGCCGGGGTTGCCCGGGGTGCCGGGGTTACCGGGCTGACCCGGGGTGCCGGGGTTGCCGGGCTGGTCCGGGTTGCCCGGAGTCCCCGGGTGCCCCGGATTCCCCGGGTGACCGGGCTGGCCCGGATGTCCAGGCTGACCGGGGTGGCCCGGGTGGCCCGGAGTACCCGGGTTTCCGGGGTGCCCCGGAGTGCCCGGGTGGCCCGGCTGGCCCGAGCAGTCGTCGCCGTGCGGCGCGTGCCACTCCGTGTTCCCGCAGCCGTTGCCCATCGCGGGGTTGAGCCCGCCGATCACGGTGATGCTGTTGCCGCACGCGTTGACCGGGACGTCGACCGGAACCTGCGCCGAGTTGCCGGAGAGAACGCCGGGCGAGTGCGAGGCACCGCCGTGCGCCACCGCCCCGGAACCGCCTGCTCCGCCCCGTCCTCCATGGCCCGAGACGTTCGCGCAGCTGTTGCCCATCGCCGGGTTCAGCAGCCCGATGACGTTCGCCGTGTTCCCGCACAGGTTCACCGGTACATGCACCGGCACCTGCACGTTGTTGCCCGACCCGACGCCCGGCGAGTCGGACGTGGTGCCGACCGCACCCGAGTCCGCAAACGCGAAGCCGCTGCCGGCAGCGAGAACGCCGCCCGTCGCGACCACGGTGATCAGGCCCTTTTTCGCGACCTGTCGCATAGCCTTCCCTACCTTCGCTCTCAGTGAGGCCCCGGGGTCGCGGCCCCGGGAAGGGAACGGACGGCTGTGAAATCCTTGTCCGATTCCCCCATAAAGACCGAGGGGCCCCGGAGCGCGGAAATAAGCACTCCGGGGCCGGCCCGGTTCAGACCCTCAAGGGGTCGAACATGACGTCACTTGTTGACGCAGCTGTTGCCGAAGGCGGGGTTCAGCAGACCGATCACGGAGACCGTGTTGCCACAGGCGTTGACCGGGACGTGGACGGGGATCTGGATCAGGTTGCCCGAGAGCACGCCCGGGGACTGCACGGCAGCACCCTGCGCGCCGGCATCGGCAACGGCCAGGCCCGCACCGGCGAGTACGAGACCACCAGAGACAGCAGCAGCAGCGACGATCTTCTTGATCATGGTTTCCTCCTAGTTCGAAATGCGGTCCCAGCCGCGGACCGCACAAGTCGTAACGACCCCGAAGGAAACGAGCTACGAAACTGCGGGAGCTTTCACCCGTCTCAGTTCGACTGACACAGGTGGTCGAATCATCAGCAATTTTCGATGAAACGGTCCAGCACTCGAACGCCGAACTTCAGCCCGTCCACCGGAACCCTCTCGTCCACACCGTGGAACATGCCCGCGAAGTCCAGCTCCGGCGGAAGCTTCAGCGGCGCGAATCCGAAGCAGCGGATTCCGA
This sequence comes from Streptomyces sp. H39-C1, assembly GCF_027158125.1. Taxonomy (NCBI): domain Bacteria; kingdom Bacillati; phylum Actinomycetota; class Actinomycetes; order Kitasatosporales; family Streptomycetaceae; genus Streptomyces; species Streptomyces sp. H39-C1. Next base: position 136,486 of record NZ_JAPVLS010000011.1, on the reverse strand, counting down.
GGTCGTCGAAGGACTTCGCGTCCGTCCCGCCCGACAGGCAGTACGGCACCGCCCGCGCGATCGGGTCCTCGGCCTTCAGCGCGGTCTGCATGGCGTCCACCAGCGCACCGTCGAAGTCCGTCTCCAGCGCCTTGTCCGAGTGCACCGACTCGCGCTTCACCCGCGGGCCGAGGATCCGGTCCAGGTCGGTGAGGAACTCCTCCTCGTAACCGGGCAGGAAGCGGCCGTCGACGTGCGCTGTGGCCTGGCCGGGGATCACGTTCACCTTGTAGCCCGCGCCGAGCATCGTCGGGGCGGCGGTGTTGCGCAGCGTGGTGCCGATCATCTTGGCGATGCCGCCGAGCTTCGCCAGCGTCGCGTCCATGTCCTCCGGGTCCAGCTCGGTGCCCAGGGCGTCCGACAGCTCGTCGAGGAAACCGCGCACCGACTTGGTCATCCGCACCGGGAACTTGTGCCGCCCCAGCCGCCCGACGGCCTCGCACAGCTCGGTGATCGCGTTGTCGTTGTTGGTCATGGAGCCGTGCCCGGCCGTGCCGTCGACGGTGAGCCGCATCCAGTGCATGCCCTTCTGCGCCGTCTCCACCAGGTAGAGCCGCAGGTTCTCGTTGACGGTGAAGGAGAAGCCGCCGACCTCGCCGATCGCCTCCGTGACCCCTTCGAAGAGGTCCGGGTGCTTGTTGACGAGGTGCCGAGCGCCGTAGACGCCGCCCGCCTCCTCGTCCGCCAGGAACGCCAGCACGATGTCACGCGGAGGCCTGCGGCCGCTGCGCAGCCGGTCGCGCACCACCGCCAGCGTCATCGCGTCCATGTCCTTCATGTCGACGGCGCCGCGCCCCCACACGCACCCGTCGGCGATCTCGCCGGAGAACGGGTGGTGCGTCCAGTCGTCGGCGTTGGCCGGCACCACGTCGGTGTGCCCGTGGATCAGCAGCGCGGGCCGGGAGGGGTCCTCCCCCGCGATCCGGGCGACGGTGGACGCCCGTCCCTTGTGCGACTCGAAGATCTGCGGTTCGAGACCGACCTCGGCCAGCTTCTCGGCGACGTACTCGGCCGCGGCGCGCTCGCCGGGCCCCGAGTGATCCCCGTAGTTGCTGGTGTCGATCCGGATCAGATCCCGGCACAGGTCGACGACCTCGTCCTCACCGGTGATCTTCCTGTCGCTCCTCGCGCCCGAAATCGACTCGCTCACGCTGTCTCCTCGTCCCTCACGCACTCCCGCGCCCGCATCCGGCGACCGCGGCGGATTCCGCTCCCCATACTCCCCCCCCCCCCCCCCGCACCCAAGAGCCACCCGCCCCACGTCATGATCCCTTCACACCGGCACCCGTGATCGGGCCCCTGGGATCTTTGCTATGGTTTACCTCGTCGCCGCGGCCGAGAGGCCTGCGGTACACCCGGTCCGGGTGGCGGAATGGCAGACGCGCTAGCTTGAGGTGCTAGTGCCCTTTATCGGGCGTGGGGGTTCAAGTCCCCCCTCGGACACCACGTTTTTGATCATGTTGCGGGTCAGGACTCTTCCTGGCCCGTTTTTTTCGTCCGCGCGGCCGGACGCACCCTGCGCAGTACAGCGACGGGGCTGCGGGTATTCGGCCGAGCCTCGGGCCCTGGCCGAATACTCTCTGTCGTCAGCCGGTGATCCAGCAGTACGCTCTGTCATTTGCCGAGGTGGCTCACCTGTAGGTGAGCCGGTAACGGGGGGTTCTGGATGGTTGACGGGGAGCGGGCCTGGCGGCTCGAAGTACTGGCAGGCGGCGACACCTTGCGGCAGGAACGCCTCACGCGGGCGCTGCATGACGAGCTCGCGAAGGCCGACGGGGCAGCCGTCGGATTCCTGGAGGCCGGGCCGGCCACCGGTGACGGCCATAAGGGTGGGGTCGCCGGCGACGTGGCGTTGTGGGGCTCTATCGCCGCTGCCGCCCGACCCGCGTCCCAGGTCCTCATCGCCTTGGTCACGGAATGGTGTGCCAAGGAGCGCAACCGGAAGGTCGAGATGACCTACCGGGGCAACTCCGTCACGATCAGCGGGCGTCCGGACGAGATGCAGGAGCAGATGATCCGCGACTTCCTGGGGACAGTCCGCGAGGACGAAGGGAACAACGGGGAGAACGAGGCGGAGTGACCCGCCTCGTCCGCCGCAAGGCGCTACTGATCGGCAACGAGAACTACCACGACAGCCGGTTCGGACGGCTCCCGTCCACCCGGGCCGACACCTGGCAACTGCGCCAGGTTCTGGAGCACCGCACCATCGGTGCGTTCGCGTCCGTGAAGACGGAGACCGACCTCACCGCGGACGCCATGCGCTCCGCGATCAGTGAGTTCCTCGAAAGCTGCGAGTCCGACGAATTGGCCCTACTCTACGTCTCGGGGCACGGCACCCGGCTCGTGCAGGCCCGCGGCGAGTTCTACTTCGTCGCCTCGGACACCGACTTCGACGCGGTTGCCGCGACCGGGGTGAGCGCCGGGTTCGTCAACGAGCAACTCGAAGGGTGCTGGGCCCCGCAGAAGATCGCCCTGATCGACTGCTGCCGGAGCGGTGGCTTCGCCATGGGTCTGCGCACAGTCGACGGACCCGCTCCTCCCTCCGCCAAATCCGGTGAGGCCGCGCCCCTGACCAGTCGGGGCGTGTACGTGCTCTCCTCGTCACGGGCGGGCGAGGACTCGTTCAGCGGTGCCGAGAGCGACGCCGGCGTCGAGCCCTCCGTGTTCACGGCGGAAGTCGTCGAAGCACTGCGTACCGGCAAGGTCGGCAAGGACGGGACCGGCGAGGTGTCGGTGGACGACCTGTTCCACTATGTGAACGGGCGGATGCGGGCCAAGGGCTCGCAGCAGATACCCGTCAAGTCCGCGCACGGTGTCGACGACCGCATGATCCTGGCCTCCTGCCCGCTGGGAAGCGCACCGTTGCTGGTGCCGCTGACGCGGCGGCCGCCCGCCGAGCCCGGCACGCCAGCGGCGCCAACCCGCACCGCCGGTACCTGGCCGACATGGGACAGCCTCCTGAGCTACTACCGGGAGTGTGTCCTGGCGGACACGACGGAGACCCCGCTCATGCCGGTCCGGGACGAGGGAACCTCGTACGTCTGCCTGACCGGAACCGAGCGGTTCCTCTCCGGCGATCTGGACGACGACGACTGCACCGCCGTGCCCCCCGAGGCGGCCGCGCTGGTCGACGCGGCGGCCGAGCAGGACGCGGAACTCTGGGCGGGCTACCCGGCAGTGGTCCTCAACGGCCTGCGTGACGGGCGGACCTGGCGGACGCCGAAATTCGCTCCGCTCCTGGTACGCCGCGTCGAGGCGGTCCAGGAGGCCGGCGAGGTCCGCCTCAAGCCGTACGGACCCGTGCTGCCGCACCCCAGGCTGGCTCGCGACTGGCTGGGGGTGGAGCAGGCGGCCGACCTTGTCGACACCTACCAGCAGACCTGGCACGCCGGGCAGCACGATCGGATGGCGGTCGAAGTACGCCAGTTGCTGAGCCAGGAGTACGAACTGCCCTGTGTCCAGGAGCCCCGGCCGGACCAGCTCGCCGACTGGATCGACATCCGTACCCCGGGCAATGGTGCCCGCAATGCCGCGGTCCTCTTGCTGGTGCCCCGCGACAGCAAGATCACTAAGAAGCTCCTCGCGGATTTCGAGAACATCTCCCGGAAGAGCGCGCAGATCAGGGCGACGGCGCTCGCCGCACTCTCCCCCCACCCCGCAGAACGCGCGGGACCGGCCGGGTCTCCCGCCGAACGGGACCCCGGTTCCGTACGGCTCGTAACACCGCTGCCGTCCAACGAGGCCCAGTCCGCAGTGCTGCGTTCGGCCATGACGCGCCGCCTCACGGTGGCCACCGGGCCGCCCGGCACCGGCAAGAGCCAGCTGGTGGCCAATCTCGTCGCCACCGCTGTGGCGGCCGGCCAGAGCGTGCTGGTGGCCTCCACCAACAACCAGGCCGTTGACGAGGTGTGGCGCCGCTGCGAGCAGCTGTCGCCGGGGAGCGTCGTGCGCACCGGTCCCGCGGGCGGCGACCCCGACTACGCGGAGGCCGAGGCGACGACGCTACGCCGGCTGATGGTCTCCCCCGCCCCCGCGGTAAACGTCACCACCGCGGGGATGGACGTCGACGTGGCGAACGACCGGCTCGACGCCGTCCGGCAACAGCTCGCCCGCTCGGCGCACACCGAGCGGGTGTTGCGCGGGGCGGGCGAGGACCGCGAGCAGCACGCCGCCAGGCTCCACCTGCCTGTCTCCGCGCTGCTCGGGCTCCTGGCAGCGGTGCGGGACCCGGGAGCCCTGGAGCAGAAGGCGACGCGGAGGGCCACCGCGCGCCTCTTCGGCGAATGGCGTCGCAGAAAGCTGCTGGCCCGTTTCGGCATCGCGGCCTTCGACGGCACCACCATGGACGCCTGCACCGCGCTCGCCGACTTCACCCGTGCCGAGCGGACCTGGCGGGCCGAACGCGAGCGGGCGGCGACCGGGATGGACGACGCCGGCCTCACCGCTGCTCTCGACCTGGCGGAGTCCGCCGTCCGCACCTCATCCGCGGCGTTGCTCGACAGCGCCGTGCAGGGCGCCGGCCGAGCGGGACATCAGCGCATCGCCGGGCTCCTGACCGCCCGTGACGCCGGTGGCAGCGACTGGGCCGCGGTACGAAACGCCCTGCCTGCGGCGCGGGGCTGGGCCGTTACCAGCCTCTCGGCACGGCGGTTCCCGCCGGATCCGGCTCTGTTCGACCTGGTCGTCGTCGACGAGGCCAGCCAGTGCGCGATCCCGCACGTCCTGCCCCTGCTGTTCCGGGCCCGCCGGGCGCTGGTCATCGGCGACCCTATGCAGCTCACCCACATCACCACGATCGACCCCGACGGGGAAGCGGTGATCCGGCGCGCGGCCGGGCTGCACTCCGACTGGCTGGAGAAGCAGCGCCTCGCCCACCGGCGCCACTCCGCCTTCCATGCTGCGGAGCGCGCGGCGGGCGGCAGCCTCCTCCTGGACGAGCACTTCCGCTGCCACCCGGACATCGCCGATGTCTCCAACCGCCTCTTCTACGAAGGCCGGTTGACCGTGCTCACCGACATCCGTGCCCGTCCCGCCCTCGGCCGCCGTGCGGTCATCTGGGCGCCGGTCACTGGCCGTGCCGTACGCCCGCCCTCCGGCAGTTCCTGGGTCAACCACGATGAGATCGACAAGGTGGAGGCCAGCGTCCGGCATCTGCTGGAGCAACTCCCGGACGGGACCGGGGCCACGATCGGGGTGATCACACCTTTCAAGGCCCAGGAGGAGGCCCTGAAGCGGCGACTGCTCCCGTACGGCGACCGGGTGCGCACGGGCACGGTGCACACGTTCCAGGGCGGTGAGCGTGACGTCATGGTCTTCTCCCTGGTCGCGGGAGACGGCATGCACCCGGGGGCGATCAGCTGGGTCGACCGGCAACTGAACCTCTGGAACGTCGCTATCACGAGGGCTCGATCGCACCTCATCGTCGTCGGCGATGTCGAGCTCTGGCAGCGCCGGGGCGGCGTGGGAGCCGCACTGGTGCACGCTGCCAACGCCACAGACAGCGACCTGGGTGCCGCTGAACCGGACGAGCTGCTCAAGCGCCTGTACAAGGCGCAGTCGGGTCGCCCAGGGGCAACGGTGCAACTCGGCATCTCCGTCAACGGCCACCCCGCTGACGCGATCGTACGGACGGACAGTGGCTCCACCGCCGTCCTCCTGGACCGGGGCCCGGACGAAGGCGCTGACGAAGCGCGGCATCTACGGCTGATGCTGCGGCGCCGCGAACTGCTGGACGCCGAACGGGTACCCGCCTGGCAGTTGTACGACGAACAGCCCTCGGGCGGACGTTGACACCGGCGGTCGTGCCACGGGCGTCGGCTCACGAGGCTTCGTCCCCCGTGGCGGAGGTGGCGAGGCGGAGTTGTTCCTCCGCCACGATCTGGCGGGCCAGGGACTGTTCGGAGATGTCGACGGCCTCGGGGGTGGACTCCGCGGTGTCGCTGCGGCGGGCGTAGGCGTCGAAGAGGCGCTTCTTGCCGTCGAGGATTTCGAGCATGCGCTGGTCGATGCTGTCGGCCGTCAGGAGGCGGTGGACCTGTACCCGGCGGATCTGGCCCATCCGGTGGGCCCGGCCGATGGCCTGGGACTCCATGGTGGGTTTGACCTGGGGTTCGCAGAGGATGACGACGGACGCCGCCTGCATGTTCAGACCGACACCGCCCGCCTGGATCTGGCTGAGCAGCACCGCGTGGCCGGGGGTGGCCGTGAAGTCGTCGACGAGTTGCTGGCGTGCGGTGACGGCGACGCTGCCGGTGATGGGACCGAGGGCCGCGTCGCCGAGGGCTTCCCGCACCGTGATCAGGACGTCGCGGAAGAAGGAGAAGACGACGACCTTCGCGTTGTTCTCCGCGGCCTCCCTGACGAGTTCCAGCAGGCGCTGGAACTTCGCGGACTTCTCGGGGTCGGCGTAGGCGGCCCGTCGCATGGCCATGAAGTTTCCGGCGGTCACGGCCGAGCGGTAGGCGGCGAGGTCGGCGGCGGTGAACTCCTCCCACTCGTCGACCTGGATGAGCTCGGGGAGTTCGGTCAGCACGTCCAGCTGATTGCGCCGGAGATAGGCGGGGGCGACGGCGCGGCGGAACACCTCGGATCCGGCGACGGCGTCGCTGTTGCGGACATGGGGCACGAGATCGGGCTGGAGGTAGTGGACGAGGTTGCGGAACTCCTCGACCCGGTTCTCCATCGGTGTGCCGGTGAGGAACAGGACGTGGTCGGTACGGGCCGTCCAGCGGGCTACGGATCGGGAACGGCGGGCCGCCGGGTTCTTGACGTAGTGCGCTTCGTCGACCACGAGCATGCCGACCGTGGTCTCCTTCGGGACCTCCAGGGTGTTCAGGCCGTCGAACGTGGTGACGGCGACGTCACCGCACCGGAGCCACTCGTCCAGCGCGGCTTCGCGGTAGGGGCCGTGCACCCGGTACGCGTCCAGGGTGCTGCGGGATTCGATCTCCCGCGTCCAGTTGATCAGGACGCTGGCCGGGCAGACCACGAGAAAGTGCGTCTGCCCCTCCGCCTTGAGATGGGCGAGTGCGGCGATGGCCTGAATGGTCTTCCCGAGCCCCATCTCGTCGCCGAGAACCACCCGGCGCTGGGTGAGCGCGAATCGGGCCCCGAAGTCCTGGTAGCCGCGCAGCGAGACCCGGCGGTGGGTGTCGTCCAGCCGCTGGGCCCGCACCCGGCCGGAGATGTCGGTCGGCAGGAAGCCCTCGGCCGCGTCCACGTCCGGCGCCAGCCCGGCGATCTCGGCGAGCAGGCTGTAGTAGTCGGGGGAGCGGACCTGGAAGTCGATCCACGCCTCGTCGGCCGGAACCGGTGGCCGCAGCAGGTCCGTGGAGGCCTGGGCGAGCAGCAGCGGCGTGGCGTCGTAAGTGCACTGGACGAGAAGGGCGTCGATCGCCTGGACCGCGGCCTGTGCCTCCTTGCGGCCCGTCCGTCCGGCGAACAGCATGCGCAACCGCCCCCGGGCCGGCCGGGCGCCGGCCATCAGCGGGTCGAGTTCCCCGTCGATCCGACCGGCCGCCGCGACGGCCCGCGGAATGTCCGGCCCGGCGTTCACCAGCTGGTTCAATGCCGTTACCAGCGCCGTCGTACGAGGATCGGCGCTCGCGTCGGGATCGATGCGGACGGTGACATGCTCCTCGACCGCCTCGGCGATCTGCCGCGCGGCGGCTATCGCCTGAACCGCGCTCTGCACACCGATCCCGGGGAGCTGCTGGAGCGCGTACCGCCGGGCGTCCAACACCTGCCGGACCGTGGAGTACCCGGCCTGCTCCAGAGCGGTCAGCCGCAGCCGTCCCTCGGTCACGTCCTTGAGCCGGGAGACCGGAATGCCGTCCAGCTCACGACGGACCAGCTCGTCCTTCAACGGAGTCAGGGCGCTCCGGACCGCGCCGCGGACCCGCTCGTGATCGGCGATCACTCCCCTGGCAGCCGCCATGAGGGCGTCAGCCCGCAGAAGCACCTCCCTGGCCCCCTTGCCGGCAGGCACCGCCTTCCGCTCCAACCCCACCCCACCCATGGCGCCCCTCGTGATCCGCCCGCTCCGGTCCCGTCACATGATTCACCGGCCCAGGGCCGTCCGGACGGCTTATCCCGCATCACGTTCTCCGGCGTGCGGGGCGGTGGGGTGTTGTCCCCGCCCCCGGCGCGCGGGCTGCCCGCGACGCACGCGGTGAATGCGCCGCGGTCCGCCTGGGTCGGCAAGCTGTCGATTCCGGGCGGCCTGGCGCACGAGGTGGTGGCGTCGGGCAGCACCACGATGAGGTCGCTGTACTTCGAGCGGGGCCAGGGCCCGACCGGATGGACCGGTATCCAGCCCGTCGCGGTGGGCCCGCTGCTCACCCAACTCATCCACCAACTGGCCACCGGTGTGCTGCCCGCCCGCGTGCGCGCCGAGGCCGTCCTCATGGATCTGCTCGAACCGGTGCCCGTCGCCACCCTCGACGTGCCCCTGCCGCGCGACGGACGCGCCCGGGACGTCGCTCAGGCCCTGCTGAAACGACCCGGCCAACCACCGGACGCTCGCCGAGTGGGGCCGCACCGTCGGCGTCGGCGCGCGCACCCTGCTCCGGACGTTCGCCGCCGACACCGGCGTCCCCTTCGGGCGCTGGCGGACCTCGCTGCGGCTGAGCGCCGCGCTGCCGTACCTGGCCGCAGGCGAACCCGTCGGCCGCGTCGCGTCCCTGGTCGGCTACGACACGCCCAGCGCGTTCGTCGCCTTCCGCCGCGAGACGGGCCTCACCCCGGGTGCCTACTTCCGCACACCGCCGCGCGGCGAGTGAATGAGTCGGACGGGCAGGCCGGGTTACCAGGCGGCCGGGGCGTAGTCCTTGAGGAAGCAGCCGTAGAGGTCTTCGCCGAGTTCGCCGCGGACGATGGGGTCGTAGACGCGGGCGGCGCCGTCGACCAGGTCGAGGGGGGCGTGGAAGCCCTCTTCGGCCAGGCGCATCTTGTCGGGGTGGGGGCGCTCGTCGGTGATCCAGCCGGTGTCGACGGCCGTCATGAGGATGCCGTCCGTCTCGAGCATCTCCTGGGCGCTGGTGCGGGTGAGCATGTTCAGGGCGGCCTTGGCCATGTTGGTGTGCGGGTGGCCCGGGCCCTTGTAGCCGCGGCTGAACTGGCCTTCCATCGCCGAGACGTTGACGACGTACTTGCGGCGCGCGGTGGCCGCGGCCATCGCCGGGCGCAGCCGGCTGACGAGGACGAACGGCGCGGTGACGTTGCAGAGCTGGACCTCGAGGAGCTCGAGCGGGTCGACCTCCTCGACGCGCTGGATCCAGGTGTTGGTGGCGTCCAGGTCCGGTACGAGGCCGCCGGCGTCGATGGCGGTGCCGGCTTCGATTCGGGCCGGGGACGCGGAGCCGGTGGTCAGGGCCAGGGCGGTGATCGACTCGGGTGTCAGGGCGTCGTGGCCGGACGACGACGGGCCGGGCAGCGCGATCTGCGCGCCGCTGCCGAAGTGGCCCAGGACGGTGCGCGAGGGCAGCTCGCCGGCCGGCAGCGGGGCGAGTTCCGCGGCGACGAGCTCCGCGTAGGCGCGGGGGCTGCGGCGGACGGTCTGCGCGGCGTTGTTGATCAGGATGTCGAGCGGGCCCTCGGCGGCGACCTCGTCGGCGAGCGCGATCACCTGCGCGGGGTCGCGCAGGTCGATGCCGACGATCTTCAGCCGGTGCAGCCACTCCGGGCTGTCGGGCATCGCCTTGAAGCGGCGGATCGCGTCGTTCGGGAAGCGGGTGGTGATGGTGGTGTGCGCGCCGTCGCGCAGCAGGCGCAGCGCGATGTACATGCCGATCTTCGCGCGGCCGCCGGTGAGCAGGGCGCGGCGTCCCGTGAGGTCCGTGCGCGCGTCGCGGCGGCTGCGGTTCTCCTTCGCGCAGGGCGGGCAGAGCTGGTGGTAGAACGCGTCGACCTCGACGTAGCGGGTCTTGCAGACGTAGCAGGAGCGGGGGCGCTCCAGGATGCCGGCGATCTCCTGCGTCACGGACGTCGTGAGCATGTTGCCCAGCGTCTCGTCGTCGATGCGGTCGGCCGCGCCGGTGGCCGTGGCCTCGGTGACGGCCTTGTCGTTCGCCGTCTTCGAGGCGCGGCGCTCCTGGCGGCGGCGCTGCTTCACCGTGCGGTAGATGCCGGCGGTGGCGCGCCGGACGGCGATGGCGTCGGGGTGGTCGACGTCCAGCTCGTCGAGCTCCGCGAGGACGCTCAGGCAGAGCTCCAGGCGCGCCGGGTCGATGCCCGTCGAATCATCGCGCCGGGTTTCCGTCTGCTCACTCGCTGTCATGCCGTTACTGCCTTCTGGATTGTCTGTTCCGCCCCGAGTCCACCCGAGTCAGGCGGAACTCTACGTACGCACGTGTAGCACCACCAAACTCGAGGCCGTCGGCGCCCCCTGGATCTACCGTCGGTGTCCGGACCGGCACTTACCGTTGCCACGGTGCAGGTGCGGCGCAGGTGCATGGCCCCCGCGTCCGGCCCCGCGTGCGGCCCTCCTCCGGCCACGTCCGGCCCTTGAGACGGAGCCCCGGAGGCGGGAGATAGTCTCGGGACGTTCGTTCTCTCCCTGGAGGCCAGTTGAGCGCCAGCAGCCCGCTCACCGTCCCTGACGACTCTCCGTTCGGCGTACACAACCTGCCGTACGGCGTCTTCACCACCGCCGACCGGCCGGAACAGCGCCGGATCGGTGTCGCCATCGGTGACCACGTTCTCGATGCGGGCGCGGCGGCCCGCGCGGTCGGTGCGCTCGCCGAACCCGGATTCGCCGCGCTCGACGCCCCCTCGCTGAACCCGCTGCTGGCCGCCGGCCGGCCGGTCTGGACCGCGGTGCGCGCCGCGGTCACCCGGTGGCTGACGGACGAGGCCCTTCGTGCGGCCGTCGAGCCGTGCCTGGTGCCGCGCGCCGATGTCACCCTCCACCTGCCGTTCGAGGTGGCCGACTACGTCGACTTCTACGCGTCCGAGCACCACGCCACGAACCTCGGCCGGATCTTCCGGCCGGGCTCCGAGCCGCTGACGCCCAACTGGAAGCACCTGCCGATCGGCTACCACGGCCGCTCCGGCACGATCGTCGTCTCCGGCACGCCGATCACCCGCCCGTCCGGGCAGCGCAAGGCCCCGGCCGACCCGGTTCCGGACTTCGGCCCGTCCCGCCGCCTGGACATCGAGGCGGAGCTGGGCTTCGTCGTCGGCACGCCGACCGAGCTGGGCAGCCCGGTCGCGCTCGCCGACGCCGCCGAGCACGTCTTCGGCGTCTGCCTCGTCAACGACTGGTCCGCCCGTGACCTCCAGGCGTGGGAGTACGTGCCGCTGGGCCCGTTCCTCGGCAAGTCCTTCGCCACGTCGGTGTCGCCGTGGATCGTCCCGCTGGACGCCCTCGCGCAGGCCCGCACCACCCCGCCGGAGCGCGACGTCGAGCCGCTCCCGTACCTCGACGACCGGGACGCCGCGGCCGAGCCGTCCGGCTTCGACATCGCCTTCGAGGTCCGGCTCAACGGCCATGTCGTCTCGCGCCCGCCGTTCGCCGCCATGTACTGGACGTACGCGCAGATGCTCGCGCACATGACGGCCAACGGCGCGTCCCTGCGGACCGGCGACCTCTTCGCCTCCGGCACCATCAGCGGTCCCGAGCGCGAGACACGCGGCGCGCTCATCGAGCTGACGTGGAACGGCCAGGAGCCGCTCAAACTGGCGGACGGCAGCGAGCGCACGTTCCTCGACGACGGCGACGAGGTCGTCATCACCGCGACCGCGCCGGGCCCGAACGGAACCCGCATCGGCTTCGGCGAGGTGGCGGGACACATCGTGCCCCGCCCCACCGCCTGACGGTCACGGCCTGACGGTCTCCGCCTGACGGACTCCGCCTGACAGTCACGGCCGCAGGGCCGTCCGACCGCACACAAGCGCCCGCTGGACGTCGTTCCTACGATGTCCAGCGGGCGCTTTCCGCTGCTGGGCGTGTGCCGTCTGCGCCGCGTGGTCCTTGAGCGGGCCCTGCCTAGGTCTGCCGGTGCTGTCCGGCTCGTTCACCGCGGTGCTGTCCGGCTCGTTCAGACGGTGGTGGCGGTGCTGGTGGCGAGGGTGTCGTCGAGCCAGTCGTAGATGCGGGCGAGGGACAGGCGCATGGCGCCGGGGTGGCAGTGCGCGCCGGCGCCTCCTTCGGCGGTGAAGACCATGAGGGTTTTGGGGCAGGTCAGGTGGTGGTCGAGCTGCTCGGGCTGGCCCTTGAAGAATTCGTCGTCGGCGGCGTCGCAGACCAGGGTGGGGCACCGGATCTGTTCGGCGATGCCGTGGTGAAGGGTGTAGTCGAGGTAGGAGGCGCTGAAGGCGCGGGGGGTGTCGACGCCCATGACGTACATGCCGTGGTTGATCGCCCAGCGGGCGGTGGCATCCTGGGCCATGAGCTGCTCGAAGCCCGCGTCGAGTTCAGGGGCCGAGTCCGCGCGCAGGAGACGTTCGGCCGCGGCGCGGTCGCCGGGGATGTTGCGGACGGAGATCTGGCCGAGGTCATAGACACCGTCCACGGCTATCAGCGCGGCCAGGCGGTGCTCGAAGGCCGCTGCCCGGGGGGCGAGCACACCGCCCATGCTGGAGCCCAGCAGCGCGATACGGCTGGGGTCGACCTCGGGAAGGGTCTCGGCGAAGTCGATCACGGGGGTGATGACGTTCTCCCAGTCGGGGCGGAAGACCAGCCCTTCGCGGTGGCGCGGGCCGGGCTGTCCTGGGCCGTCGAAGGTCAGCACCGTGTAGCCGCGCTCCACGGCCGCCAGCGCGCCGCTGAAGTGGAGCTCCTCGGCGGTGCCGTCGAAACCGGAGTGCATGATCAGCGTCGGCCGGGGTGCGCCGGTGGTGTCGGCCCGGTAGAGGTAGCCGGGCAGCGTGGTGCCCTCGTACGGGATACGGACCGGCTCGATACGCGGGGTGGACAGCGCGGCGGCTGCTTGGAAGCAGGCCACGCTGCGGTCGTAGGCGTGGTCGTGGCGCGGGTCGCACGGGTGCCCGTGCAGGAAGAACTCAGCCGACCGGTAGTAGTTCGATGCCCGCAAGAACCCGTCCCGCGCACTGACCGGGTGACCGGCCTCCAGCGCCTTCCGCGCCTCGCCGGCCACCCGGTCCGCCGTCGCGAGCCACTCCGTGTGCCAACTGTCGTAGTCACCCTCAACGATGCGCTCACACGTCGAGACCACCTCACCGAAATCAGCGCCGCCATAAGCGATGTGACTCATCGAACGCAAGGTCTCGTACCAGAACTGGGTGTTGTCCGGGAACAGCAGCTGCTTCATCACGCTCTCCTTAAGCACAGATCTGTGCGTACGCCAGAACTGTAGACCCTCCGAGCGCAGCGAAGCAAATATTTGTGCTTACGATGTGGGGGTGACCCCGAAACCGTCGACTCCCCGCATCCGCAAGAGCCCCGAGCAGGTCCGCTCGGCCGTCCATCAGGCGGTCATCGACCTGCTGTCCGACCCCGGGGGCGCGGACCTGACCATTCCCGCGATCGCGCAGCGCGCCGGGGTGAACCACACCAGCGTCTACCGGCGCTGGGGCAGCCGTGAGGCGCTCCTGGCCGACGTGGTCGTCGCCCGGCTCGAGCGCGACTGGCCGCTGGCGGACACCGGCACCCTGCGCGGCGACCTCATCGCCTGGGCGGAAGCGGGGGTCGCGAGCATCCGCAAACCCGAAGGCCGGCTCCTCGTGCGGGCCGTCGCCCTGTCGATGCCGGGCAGCGCCCCGGCGCAGGGGGAACGCGCCCAGCACTTCGAACGCCGGATCCAGTCCATCGAACGCATCCGTGAGCGGGCCGCGGCCCGCGGCGAGATCCCCCCGCCCCTCGAAGAGATCCTCGACCAGCTCATCGCACCGCTCTACGTACGAGCGATCTTCGGCATCGACCCCCCGGCCACGGGCTACCCGGAACTCCTAGTGGACCGGCTGCTCAGCAACACGGGTGAGCCGGGAACGGCCTGAGCGACCGTCACCCGAAGAAAGATCCGTCCCCGGATCGAAAGCCCGGCTCAGCGCACCCGTCCCCGCGGCTTCAGGGGCACGGGAGGCAGTTCCGGGGCGGGCAGCGGAGCTCCGTCGTAGCCCCTCACATCCCCGAAGCGAGAGCCGCTCATCCAGTCCGAACGGGCCTGTGCGATGTCCTCGTTCGACCGACCGACGAAGTTCCACCACATGACGATCTTCTCGTCGAAGGGCTCGCCGCCGAGCAGCATCAGGCCGCTGTCCACGTCGGCGCGGATCGCGAGGTCGCGGCGGCCGCAGCCGAGGTAGAGCATCGAGCCAGGGGCGAGGCTTACGCCGTCGACCTCGGCCTCGCCGGACATCGTCAGGGCCGCGTACTCGAAGTCGGGGCGGAGCGGCAGGCGGGTGTCGGTGCCCGCTGCCAGGGCGAGGTCGGCGCCGACGAGGGGGGTGTGGGTGGTGCCGGGTGAGACGGCGCCGTCCAGTTCGCCCATGATGACGGTGGCGTGCAGACCGCCGCCTCCGGTGACGACCGGCAGGTCGGCGTGGTGCTCGAAGGCCGGCGCGGTGTTCCGGTGGGCCTCCGGGAGGGCGACCCAGAGTTGGGCGCCGTGCAGGAGCCGGGGGTGGTCGCGCGGCGATTCCTCGGAGTGCGAGATGGCCCGGCCGGAGGTCATCAGTCCCAGCTCGCGGGGGCGTACGGTCTGCAGACTGCCGAGGCTGTCGCGGTGCAGCACCTCGCCGTCGTGCAGCCAGCTCACCGTCTGCAGGCCCATGTGCGGATGCGGCGGGACCTGCATCCCGGACTCGCGCGCGATGTCGTCGGGGCCGTAGTGGTCGACGAAGCACCAGGCGCCGACCATCCGGCGGCCCAGGTTCGGCAGGAGGCGCCGTACCTGGGTGCTCTCGCCGAGCGTGACGGTGCGCGCGGTGAGGAGCTCGTGGACGGGCTCGGCCGAGACGTCTTCGCGGCCGCCGCACACGGTCGGTGCGGGCTTCACATCGAGGTTGCTCATATCCCGATCATTGCGCACCGGCCCGCCTGGACGTCGGGTCCGTGCCGACGGGTCCCTGCCGACGGGTCCCTGATGCCGTACGCCTGTCAGATGCCCGGGTGCACTCCGTGGACCAGGTCCATCGCCTCGCTGGTGTAGCGCTCGCGGGCGCTGAGGTCCAGGTCGGGGAAGTAGTCCTTGAGCCGGGTGACCACCTGCTGCTCGGACTCGTGGCAGTCGCGCAGCAGGAAGATCGCCTTGTGCAGAATCGACTGGTCCATCGAAATGCCCCCCTCGGAATGCCCACCCGCCTCTTGCGGTGGGCCGCTTCCTACGGTACGCAGACGACCGTCAGCACTTGGGCAAAGAGATCTACACGCCGGGCAAAGAGATTCACGCTCCAGGCAAAAGATCCATGGGAATGTCGACCGGGCGGGCCCGCAGATACTCGCCCAGGCTCTTGGCCTGCGGGTCGGGGCGGGTGGAGGCGGCGACGCCCTCGCCGAGCAGGCCGTGCAGGACGAAGTTGAGGGCGCGCAGGTTGGGCAGTTCGTAGCGGACGACCTCCAGCTCGGCGGACTCCGGGAGCAGCAGCCGCAGCTCGTCGACGCCGAGGTGGGCGCGGAGCCACGCGTAGGCCTCGTCGGTGCGGGCCCACAGGCCGATGTTGGCGTCGCCGCCCTTGTCGCCGGAGCGGGCACCGACCAGCCGCCCGAGCGGTGCCCGGACGGTGGGGCCGGACGGCACGGCCGGGCGTGGCTCGGAGCCGGCGGCCGGCCGCTCCTGACGCACCCGCGCCACCGTCGGCGGCCTCGGCACGTCCAGTCTGGTGCCGTCGGCCAGCACGACCTGGGCCGGCACCTCGTCGGCGGCGACCAGCGCGGGCCAGTACACCCCGTACTCGGTGGGCCGGGGGGACGCCTGTTCCAGATAGAAGCCGGGGTAGCTCGCCAGCGCCGTGCCGGCGACCGCGGTGAACAGCGCGCGGCCGACCTTGTCGCGGTCGGGGTCCTTGACGGTCAGCGTCAGCCGGGCGGTGTCGGCCGCGGGCCGTTCCATCCGCAGGTCGAACTCGTCGAACCGGTCGCTGCCGCCCGTCGCGTCGAGCAGGGACGCCTCCGCGAACCGCGCCTTGGCC
Source organism: Streptomyces sp. H39-C1 (assembly GCF_027158125.1). NCBI lineage: Bacteria > Bacillati > Actinomycetota > Actinomycetes > Kitasatosporales > Streptomycetaceae > Streptomyces > Streptomyces sp. H39-C1. The sequence continues at coordinate 120,358 of NZ_JAPVLS010000011.1, read as the reverse complement.
TCGATGTCGAGGCCGGTCAGCACGAAGGTGGCGCTGTTGCGGAAGCCGCCGAGGTAGTTGAGGCAGACCTTGAGGGTGTCGGGCGCGGGCTCGCCGCGGGTGCCGGTGACCCGGACCCGGTCGGGGCCCTCCTGCTCCAGGCGCAGGGTGTCGAAGCGGGCGACGACATCGGCGTTCAGGTACTCGGGCCGCTCGATCTCGTAGAGCAGTTGCGCCGTGACGGTGTCGACGGTGACCGCGCCGCCGGTCCCCTCGTGCTTGGTGATGACGCAGGAGCCGTCGGGGTGCATCTCGGCGATGGGGAAGCCGGGGTGCACCGGGTACTCGATCTCGGTGAAGAAGGAGAAGTTGCCGCCGGTGGCCTGGGCGCCGCATTCGATGATGTGGCCCGCGGCGACCGCCCCGGCGAGCCGGTCCCAGTCGTCGAGCGCCCAGTCGAAGGCCCAGGCGGCCGGTCCGGTGACGAGCGCGGCGTCGGTGACCCGGCCGCAGATGACCACGTCGGCGCCGGCGCGCAGCGCGCGGGCGATGCCCCAGCCGCCGAGGTACGCGTTGGCGGTGACGGGCTCGATGCCGGAGTCGGCGAGGAGCCGGCCGGTGGACAGGTTGGCGAACCCGTGACCCTTCTCGCGCAGCTCGGGGAGACGGTCGAGGAGGTCGTCGCCCTCCAGGTGGGCGATGGTGGGGTGGAGGCCGCCGAGCGCGGCCAGTTCGCCGAGTTTGGCGGCGAGTCCGGCCGGGTTGAGGCCGCCCGCGTTGACGACGACCTTGATGCCGCGTTCCAGACAGCTGCCGAGCACCTCGTGCATCTGGGCGAGGAAGGAGACGGCGTAGCCGGCGTCGGGGTCGCGCTGCCGTGCCTTCCACAGGATCAGCATGGTCAGTTCGGCGAGGTAGTCACCGGTCAATACGTCGATCGGCCCGCCTTCGACCATCTCGCGGGCGGCGGACAGCCGGTCGCCGTAGAAGCCCGAGCAGTTGGCGATACGCAGGACGTCGAACGGTGCCGGCATGACGGTCACTCCTGGTCGGTGCTGGGCAGTGGTGGCCGCGCGCAGCATTTCGCGTGCAGTGGCCACCCGGCAAGGGGCCCGTACGGAGCACCCCCTCTCGCGTCGAAAGCGTAGGCCGCCTAACGTTCGTGCATGAGCTCTGCAGGGACGACCCCTCCGCCGCCGGACGAAACACCTTCCACCGCCCAGGATTCCGGTTCCACCACCCCGGATTCCGGCGCCTCACGGGGTGTTCCGGCGCTGCCGGACGGATCGGGCGGGTTCGCGGCCGAGCTGCGGGACGCGATCAGCTTCCGGGCTTTCCTGCTGGTCGTCGGAGGTCTGCTGATCCAGCTGGCCTTCATCGTGTCGTACCTGGGCGCGTTCCACTCCCCCACCCCGCACCGGATCCCGGCCGCCGTCGTGGCGCCCGCGCAGGTGGCGGGCAAGGTGGCCGCACAGCTCAACGGGCTGCCGGGCGAGCCGGTGAAGGCGGTCGTGGTGGCCGACGAGGCCGAGGCGCGGCGGCAGATCATGAACCGTACGGTGGACGCCGCGATCCTCATCAACCCGGCGGGGAAGACCGATTCGCTGCTGGTGGCGTCCGCGGGCGGCCCCTCGGTGTCGCAGACCGCCGCGCAGATCGCGCAGAGCGTCGAGAAGACCCAGCACCGGCAGGTGACGGTCACCGACATCAAGGCCCCCAACAAGGAGGACGGCCGCGGGCTGAGCTCGTTCTACCTGGTCATCGGCTGGGTGGTGGGCGGCTATCTGACCGCCTCGATCCTGGGTGTGGCGGGCGGCGCCCGGCCGGTCAACCGGCACCGTACGGCGATCCGGCTCGGCACCCTCGCGCTCTTCTCGGTGGTCTCCGGGCTCGGCGGGGCGATCATCGTGGATCCGGTGTTCTCGGCGCTGACAGGCCACTTCGTGGCGCTGTGGGCGATCGGCGCGCTGGTGGTCTTCGCGGCCGCCGCCGTCACCACGGCTCTGCAGACGCTCTTCGGCATCATCGGCATCGGGCTGTCGATCCTGCTCTTCGTCGTGATGGGCAATCCGAGCGCGGGAGGCGTCTATCCGGCGTCGCTGCTGCCGCGCTTCTGGAGCGCGATCGGGCAGTCCCTGCCGCCGGGCGCGGGCACCACGGCGGTCCGCAACACCGTGTACTTCGGCGGGAGCGCAACGGCCGGCCCGCTGTGGGTGCTGGCGGCGTACGCGGTCGCCGGTGTCGTCGTCGCGATGGCGACCGTCGTGGTACGCGACCGCCGGGCGGGGTCCGGTACCGACGGTGTCGCGGATCCTGTCACCGGGGCGGTCACACCAGGCTGACGTGACCGGTGCGGTCACACCGGGCTGACCTGGACGATCGCCTTGCCGGTGTTCGTCCTCGGTGAGGTGTTTGACCTTGGCGGCGGATCCGGCGCTGCCGATGACGCGCCCGGCGCCGAGCAGCCGGGCGATCTGACCGGCCGCGGTGCCGACGCCGCCGGCGGCGGCCGAGATGAACACCGTCTCCCCCGGCTGGACGCGGGCGACCTTCGCCAGGCCGACGTACGCGCTGAGGCCGGTGCCGCCGAGCACGCTGAGGTGGCGCGCCGCGGGACTCCCGGCAGATCCGGCAGCACCCGGGCGCCGGCGGCCGTCACCAGCGCGTGGGCGTGCCAGGCGACCCGGTGCCGGACGAGGCCGCCGACGGCCGGCGCCGGGTCGTGGGACTCGACGACGCGGCCGATCGCGCGGCCGTCCAGCGGCGCGTGGAGATCCCAGCCGCCCTCGTCCATCACCTCGCGCATGCAGGGATCGACGGACAGGTAGATGTTCTCGACCGGGGCGGGACCGGGGCCCGGTACCGGGACGGCCTCCTCGACGAAGGCGAAGTTCCCGGCGGTGGGGAGTCCCTGGGGCCGCCCGACCCGGCACGTCGGCCATGTCACCACTCCGGAGATGGCACGGTCGCTCGCCGTGCGCGTCCTGATCCGCGAACTGCGCGCCACGCGCGCCGCCGTCACGGGCCAGGAGCCGTCCCAGGAAACGCCTTTGACGCCATTGCCCAGCCTTTGACGCCGCGACCTAGGCTGGCTCCATGGGCTCCTACGATGATCTCCCGCCGTTCGAACTCGCCTTCCCCGGTCCGCTGCGCGACCGGCTGGTCGCCGCGGTCCTGTCCGGGGAGAAGATCTCCACGACCGGGCTCGTCGAGGACTACGAGTACTGCGGCGACGCGCTGCCCGTCGTCGGCGAACGGTCCGCCCTGATCGATTCGGCGGACCGGCCGGTGGCCGTGCTGGAGACCACGGAGGTCCGCGTCCTGCCGCTCGCCGAGGTGGATCTGGCGCACGCGGTGGACGAGGGCGAGGGCGACCGGACCGTCGCGCAGTGGCGGGCGAACCATGAAGGGTTCTGGCACAGCCAGGAGATGCGCGACGCGATCGGCGACCCGGAGTTCACCGTCACCGACGAGACCCTGGTCGTCGCCCAGCGGTTCCGCGTCGTGGAACGCCTCGACCCGGTGACCGGCGCCCCCGCCCGACCGCGTTCCGCGGACGAGCTGCTGGACATCGTCGACGAGAACGACGAGGTCGTCGGCCAGGAGCGGCGGGCCGAGGCGTACGCCCGCGGGCTGCGGCACCGCTGCGCGTTCGTGCTGGTGAAGGACGGCGAGGGACGGACGTTCGTGCACCGCCGCACCGCGGTGAAGCTGGTCTTCCCGTCGCTGTACGACATGTTCGTGGGCGGGGTCGTCGGAGCGGGCGAGACGTACGACGAGGCCGCGCTGCGGGAGGCCGAGGAGGAGCTGGGGGTGTCGGGACTGGCGCGGCCCGTACCGCTGTTCAAGTTCCTCTACGAGCGGGACGGGCACTCCTGGTGGTCCCAGGTGTACGAGGTGCGGTGCGAACTCCCGGTCTCCCCGCAGGTCGAGGAGGTCGCCTGGCACACCTTCCTGACCGACGGCGAGCTGGAGCGGCGGCTGGCCGAATGGCAGTGGGTCCCGGACGGCCTCGACGCGTTCCACAGGCTGCGTGAGTGGCGGGGGCGGCCTCCTGTGGCGTAGCCGTCCTGGCTCAAGAACGTGCTGGTGAAAGCCCACAACCGGAGCCCGGTGCGCACGGACCGGCCCGGAGGGCGGCTTCGTGACCCGCCGCTGGGTGATCGCGCCGCTCGCCCGCTGACCCATCGACCGACAGGGCCGGGGCCGCTCCGGCCCCGTAACGGTGGGCGCTCACCCGCCGGACACCGGCCGGACACCCGGCGTCCGGGTCCGGTACCGGGTCCGGACGTACAGTGACCGGGTGATCGTCTTCGTACGGGCGCTGCCCGGCAGGCTGCGGGCCGGGGTGTCGGCGGTCGGGCTGTGGTTCTCGCCGGCCCGGGTACAGGCGGAGGGCGAGACGCCCGACTACCGGTTCTCGCTGGCCAACGAGCGCACGTTCCTGGCCTGGATCCGGACCGCGCTGGCGCTGATCGGCGGCGGCTTCGCGGTGGACCAGTTCCTGCCGGACCTGCCGCGGACCGTCCGGGTCGTCCTGGCGCTGGCGCTGCTGGTGGGCGGCGCGATGTGCGCGGTGCGGGCCGTCAACTACTGGGTGCGCTGCGAGCGGGCCATGCGCCGGAACGAGGACCTGCCGCTCTCCCGCTTCCCGACGCTGCTGGCCGTGCTCGTGGCGGGCATCGCGGTGGTGATGGTGGCGATCGTGCTGCTCGGCCGGGCGGGCTAGGCCGTGCCGGAAAGGCCCGCAGGAGTGCGGGACCGCGATCCCGGTCTGCAGCCGGAACGGACCCGGCTGGCCTGGCGGCGGACGACCCTGTCGTGCGCGGTCGCCGCGGTGCTCGCGGGCCGGCAGGCGGTCCACCGGGGGCTGTCCGGCGTGGGGATCGTGGGAGTGGCGCTCGGCGCCTTGGTCTGGCTCGCCTTCCTGCTCGTCGCCCAGCACAGGATCCGCCTCATGGACGCGCCGCGGCCCCCCGGTAATAAAAAACCGGGGGGGGCCGCGGCGGTGGTGGGGTGCACGGTGGCGCTGGCCGTCTTCGGGGCGGCCGTGCTGTGGTGACGCCCGGGCCGGGGACCGGACGGGTCACATGGTGACGACGATCTTGCCGCGGGTGTGGCCCTCGGCGCTGAGCCGCTGCGCGTCCGCCGCCCGCTCCAGCGGGAAGGTGGCGGCGACCTCCACGGTGATCACACCGGCTTCGGCGAGGTCGCTGAGGGCCGAGAGGTCCGTGGCGTCCGGGCGCACCCACTGGAACCGGCCGCCCATGCCCAGCACCGCCGGGTCGGCGATGGAGACCAGCCGGCCGCTGTCGACGAGCAGGCCCGGGGAGACGGTCAGGGCGTCGCCGCCGACCAGGTCCAGTACGGCGTGCACGCCGTCGGGGGCCAGCGCCCGTACGCGGTCGGCGAGGCCGTCCCCGTAGGTCACCGGTTCCGCGCCCAGCCCGCGCAGGTACTCGTGGTTGCGCTCGCCCGCGGTGCCGATCACCCGGGCGCCGAGGTGCTTGGCGATCTGGACGGCCATGGAGCCCACGCCGCCCGCCGCGGCGTGGATGAGGACCGTGTCGCCCTTGCCGACGTTCAGCTCGCCGAGGAGCGCCTGGTAGGCGGTCAGGCCCGCCAGCGGAAGGCCGGCGGCCTGCTCGAAGCTGAGGTTGGACGGCTTGCGGGCCAGCGTGCGGACCGGGGCGCCGACGTACTCGGCGAACGTGCCGCGGGACAGGAAGTCCTCGCGCACATAGCCGATGACCTCGTCGCCCTCCTCGAACTCCGGGACGTCGGGACCGGTCCTGACGACGACGCCGGAGACGTCCCAGCCGGGAATGACGGGGTAGACCGCGTCGAGCATCGAGTCCAGGTAGCCGGCCTGCGCCTTCCAGTCGACGGGGTTGACCGCCGCGGCCCTGACCTTCACCAGGACGGTGTCCGGTCCGACCTTGGGGTCGGGGCGCTCGCCGTACTCCAGGGCCTCGGGCCCTCCGTAGCTGCGGTAACTGACGGCCTTCATGGTGATGGCTCCTGTACGCCGTGGGGGGATCGGGCGGGGATCAGACGACGCCGGCCTTGTCGGTCGCGTCGGACTGCTCGGCCGCCTTGAGGGGGGACGGGACGGTACCGGCGGCGGAAGCCGTCACCTCGACGGTCCGGGGTCCGTGGTTGGTCCGCAAGCCGAGCCAGCTGACCAGCCCGACCAGTGCGAAGGAGACGGCCGCGATACCGAAGGTGAGGCTGAAGCCGGATTCGGCGGGCAGCGGCGGTGCTCCGGCGGGCAGGTGCTCGATCGTCTTCGACGCCAGGATGGTGGTGACCACGGCGCTGCCGATCGCGCTGCCGGTGGAGCGGGAGATCGAGTTGATGCCGTTGGCGATACCGCTCTGGTGGTGCGGGACGCTCGCCATGATGACGGCGGGCATGGCCGCGTAGCCGAAGCTGACGGCCGCACCGACGATGAGGCCGGCGCCGATCACCGAGGCGGTGTGGCTGTGGTCGAGGGCCAGCCAGCCGAAGCCGGCGGCGCCGAGCACTGCGGCCAGGCCGAGCACGACCCGCGGGCCGCGGTGCCGGACGAGACGGCCGCCGATGGGCGAGGCGAGCAGCGAGACGATCGCGCCGGGGAGCAGGAACTCGACGGAGGCCCGGAGGATGGATGCGTCGAAACCGTAGCCCGTGAGCGCCTTGGGCATCTGGACGAGGTAGGAGACGCCCAGGAAGTTCGCGAACATGCCGAAGCCGACGAGGATCCCGGCGAGGTTGGCCATCAGCACCGGGCGGTGGACGAACATCCGCATGTCGACCAGCGGCTCGCGGACCTTGAGCTCGGTCAGCACCCAGACGGCGCCCATGACGACGGCGCCGGCGAAGCTGCCCAGCGTGCGGCCGGAGGCCCAGCCCCATTCGTGGCCCTGCGAGATCGGCAGCAGGAGCAGCAGGAGGGCGATGCCGAGGGTGAGCGCGCCGAGGATGTCGGTGCGGCCGCCGGTCTTGTGCCGGGTCGCGGGGACCATGGTGACGACCGCGACCAGGGCGAGGACGGCGAAGCCGGTCGCCATCCAGAACGCGTTGCGGTAGTCGGCGTCGGGGCCGGAGGTGAGCAGGCCCGTGGCGACCAGCGCGAGACCGCTGCCGAAGGCGAGGGTGCCGCTGACCAGTGCCATCGCACCGGGAAGCTTCTGCGGGCGGACCTCTTCGCGCAGCACCGACAGCGCCAGCGGGAAGATCGCGGTGGCGGCGCCCTGGAGCACCCGGCCGAGGATCAGCAGCGGCAGGGAGGTCGCGAGGGCGGCGATGACGGAACCCGCGACCATGACGCCGAGTACGGCCACCAGGGTCGGCTTCTTGCCGTGCTGGTCGCCGAAGCGGCCCAGCAGCGGGGTGAAGACCGCGGCGGACAGCAGGGTCGCGGTGGTCACCCAGCTGACGTTGGCGGTCGAGGTGCCGAGGTCGTTGCGGATCAGGCCCAGGATCGGGACGGGCAGGGTCTGCATCATCGACACGACCATGGCGGCGAGGCTCAGGGCGAAGACGATGACCGTCTCGTTCCGGTGCCCGGCTTCGGCGGGTGCGGTGGTGGCTTGGCTCATGGCTGGCGGGTCCTTCTCATTGCTTCACACCATTGCTTCACAACTTGGATGCTTGATGTCGTCAAGCAACTCGACAGACGGTAGACCTCAATAGTTAAGGACGTCAAGTTAATGATTGATGTCGTCAAGCATTTTGAGTACACTCGACCCATGAGCGCCACCACCCCGAACGTCCCGACCAAGCTCGAGCTCCTGGAGCTGCTGGCCGCCATCGGCACCGCCCAGTGGCGGGATTTCGCGGCCGCCGCCGCCCACCACGGCCTCACCTCCACCCAGGCCAAGGTCCTCGCCCAGCTCGACGGCCCGCTGCCGATGCGCGGTCTCGCGGCGCTGCTGGTGTGCGACGCGTCGAACGTCACCGGGATCGTGGACCGGCTGGAGGCGCGGTCGCTCGTCCGCCGCGAGGCGGACCCCGCCGACCGCCGGGTCAAGAACGTCGTGGCGACCGACGAGGGCCGCGACACCATCCGGCGCGTGCGCGAGGAGATGCAGGCGACGCACGGCGCGCTCGACGCCCTGGACGAGGACGAGAGCGCGACGCTCTACGCCCTGCTGGGACGGCTCCGCCCGGCGATGGAGAACAACGCCTGACCCGTCCGGGTAAAGCGCCTGAGACCCGTCCGGATCAGCGGCGGCGCAGCGCCGCCGCGAGCGCGCGCACCTCACGGCCCGCGAAACCGGGCTCCCGCCCCAGCGCGCGGACCAGGTCGTCTCGCACCGCGCGGGTGCGTCCCGCCGCGACCAGCGCCAGCGATTCGGCGAGCGCGGCCGGGAGCGACGGGTGGTACCAGGGCTCCGCGGCGTCCTCGTCGAACCAGCGAACGGCCGGGAACGAGCTGTGCACCTTGGGCTGGTGGTCGCCGAACCACGACCAGGTCCCGGGGTCGAGCGACACATTGACCACATGGCCGGCGGGCAGCGTACGCACCCACGGGCGTGACGCGTCCTGCTGCCAGCGCCAGTGGCCCGGGCTGGTCCTGCCCCGCTGGGTGACACCCACGTAGCGCAGCTTGCGGCGGATCACCGGCCACGGCTCGCGGCTCTCCTCGATCCAGCCGGCGAGCGCGCGGTGCAGGGTGTCGAAGGTGTTGCCCCGGAACACGACGTCCACGAGGGCGACCGGCCGCTTCCGGCGGGCCAGCGCGTACGGGTCGAGCCCCGCCGCGGCGAGGTGCTCGCGGAATCGTGCCCGCATCGCGGGCGTCCAGCCCTGGTCGCTGGTGCACGACACCGGCAGCCGCAGCAGCCGGCCCTCCCACGACGAGCCCTCGAACGCGCCGGTCAGCAGGTCGTACATGCTGTCCAGCGACCGTCCGACGAAGCACAGCTCGGCGCCGTCGGAGCGGGCCAGCACCTTCGCGGCGCATTCGGTGAGCGACGGCAGATAGCGGAGCCGGACCGGCGGCGCGCCCTCGGTGAGCGTGCCGAGCCGGTCCGGGCCGGCACCCGCGGACGTGGCGAGGTTCCAGCGGAACGGCTGCGGCGGGGCGGCGGGGGACGCGGTCGGTCGAGCGGGCATACGCCCCAGTGGATCACCACCGGCCGACCGGGTCATCCGGTTTTCCAGCCGCCTGCCCATGGTCGCTACGGCGCGAGGATATCCAGTTCGCGCAGCGCGCCCAGGCAGATCTCCCGCATCAGGCTCTCCGCGCCGGCCGCGTCCCGCGCCCGGACCGCCTCGGCGACCCGTACGTGCAGCGTGACCGCCTCGGGGTCGGGAGCGGTGAACATCACGTGGTGTTCGGTACGGCCGGTCAGCACCTCGGCCACGACATCGCCGAGCCGGGCGAACATCTCGTTGCCCGAGGCCTGGAGCATGACGCGGTGGAACGCGACATCGTGCACCAGGTACTCGCCCAGATCCGCGGCCCGGCCGGCCGCGGCCATGTCGGACGCGAGCACCGTCAGTTCCCGGCACTGGCCCGGGGTGGCGGCCAGCGCGGCGAGCCCGGCGGCCACCGGCTCGACGGCGGTGCGCAGCATCGTCAGCGAACGCAGCTGGCGGGGGCGGTCGGCGCCGGCCAGCCGCCAGCGGATGACCGCCGGGTCGAAGACGTTCCACTCCTCGGTGCGCCGCACCGTGACGCCGACCCGGCGGCGGGTCTCGACCAAGTGCATGGCCTCCAGGACGCGGACGGCCTCACGGACGACGGTGCGTGACACCCCGTACCGCACTTCGAGCTCGTCGATGCGCAGCACCGTGCCGGGCGGGTAGCCGCCCGAGGCGATGGCGGGCCCGAGTTCGGCCAGTACGCGGGCGTGCAGGCCGCCGCTCTCTCCCTGCTGAGGCATGGGTGACAGCCTATGTGCCACCACCTTGGTATGACGTTTTCATATCGAGCTCTTGAATAAGTAGTACCTATGGCGTTTATTGGTGCCAGCCGCTTGCACAAGGAGGTACGAGCGCATGACTGCCGAACCCGCGCAGCACCAGCCGCAGCACCAGCCGAGCCCCCCGGTCGTCGTCGTCATGGGCGTGTCCGGATCGGGCAAGTCCACGGTCGGCGGCCTGCTCGCCGAACGGCTGGGCGTCCCCTACGCCGAGGCGGACGACTTCCACCCGCCGGCGAACATCGCCAAGATGTCGGCCGGCCATCCGCTGGACGACTCCGACCGCGAGCCGTGGCTGGACGCCATCGCGAACTGGGTCACCGAACGCGACGGGCTGGGCGGTGTGGTCAGCTGCTCCGCCCTGCGGCGCCGCTACCGCGACCGGCTCCGCGCCGCCGCCCCCCGGTTGTTCTTCCTGCACCTGGACGGCCCGCCCGAGCTGATCGCCGCGCGGCTCGCGGCCCGCATGCAGCACTTCATGCCGCCCGGTCTGCTGCGCTCCCAGCTCGAAGCCCTCGAACCGCTGGACGCCGACGAGGCGGGTGCCGTCGTCACGATCGACGGCGGCCCGCAGCAGATCGCCGAGCGCGCGTACGCCGCGCTTCCCCGCTGACCCCCACATCCGCCGCCGTCCCCCTGGAGTACGAACGTGTCTGCACTCAGCGTCGAGCTGCTGGCCGCGACGACCGCGCCGCCCATCACCTCCGCCGGTGACACCCGGCTCGGCATCGCCGCACTCGTCGGCATCGCCGTCATCATCGTGCTGATCACCCGCTGGAAGGTGCACGCCTTCCTCGCCCTCACCATCGGCTCGCTCGTGCTCGGCGCGGTGGCGGGCGCACCGCTGGCGAAGGCCGTCACGAGCTTCACGACGGGTCTCGGCTCGACGGTCGCGGGGGTCGGCGTGCTCATCGCGCTCGGTGCCGTCCTCGGCAAACTGCTGGCGGACTCGGGCGGCGCCGACCAGATCGTCGACACCATCCTGGCCCGCACCAGCGAACGCCGGATGCCATGGGCCATGGCGGGGATCGCGGGCCTGATCGGGCTGCCGCTCTTCTTCGAGGTCGGCATCGTGCTGCTGATACCCGTAGTCCTGCTGGTCGCCCGGCGCGGCAACTACTCGCTGATGCGGGTCGGCATCCCGGCGCTGGCCGGGCTCTCCGTCATGCACGGCCTGGTGCCGCCGCACCCCGGCCCGCTCGCCGCCATCGACGCCATCCACGCCGACCTCGGCACCACCCTGGCGCTCGGTGTCCTCGTCGCGCTGCCCACTCTCGCCATCGCGGGGCCGCTCTTCGGCCGGGTGGCCGACCGCTGGGTGAAGGTCGACCCGCCGGAGAACCTCACCCCGGCCCGCGCCTCGGACAACCTCGAGCGGCGTCCCAGCTTCACCGCGACGGTGTGCACGATGCTGCTGCCGGTGGCGCTGATGCTCGCCAAGGCGCTGGTGGACATCATGGTCGACGACCAGCAGAGCCTGGTCTACCGGACCTTCGACGTGCTCGGCACGCCGCTGATCGCGCTGCTCGCCGCCGTCGTCCTGGCCATGTTCACCATGGGCCGCGCGGCCGGGTTCACCAAGGAACGGATCTCCTCGACCGTCGAGAAGTCGCTCGCCCCGATCGCCGGCATCCTGCTCATCGTCGGCGCGGGTGGCGGGTTCAAGCAGACGCTGATCGACGCCGGGGTCGGCAACATGATCCTCAACTGGTCCGACAGCTGGAACATCTCACCGCTGCTGCTCGCCTGGCTGATCGCCGTCCTCATCCGGGTCGCCACCGGCTCCGCGACCGTCGCCACGATCTCCGCGGCCGGCCTCGTGGCACCGCTCGCGACCGACATGTCGACAACTCATGCGGCGCTGCTGGTACTCGCCGTCGGAGCCGGCTCGCTGTTCTTCTCGCATGTCAACGACGCCGGGTTCTGGCTCGTGAAGGAGTACTTCGGGATGGATGTCCCGCAGACCCTCAAGTCGTGGTCGACGATGGAGACAGTGATCTCGGTGGTGGCCCTAGGCTTCGTCCTGCTGCTCTCGCTCGTTCTGTAGTGCGAGGCGGCGTCAGAGGACAGTCCTGGGGAGGGCACGCATGGGCACGACGGCGATTGTCGATACAACGGGCACGGAGCCGTATCTCATGGAACTGGCTCCGGACGTCCATGCGTTCTGCCAGCCCGACGGCGGCTGGTGCCTGAGCAACGCGGGCTTCGTCAGCGACGGCACGAGCACGCTGCTCGTGGACACCGCCGCCACCGAGCGCCGTGCCCGGCTGCTGCGGGACGCCATCACGACGGCGGGCGTGCCGCATCCGGAGTACGTGGTCAACACCCACCACCACGGCGACCACACCTACGGCAACGGCCTGTTCGCGGCGGGCGGCTCGACCGTCGTCGGGCACACCGCGTGCCGCCGGGAGCTGCTGGCGGCCGGCCGCCAGCTGCACGGGGTCTGGCCCGACGTCGACTACGGCGACATCGAGATCACCGCGCCCACCGTCACGTACTCCGAATCGATGCGGCTGCACACGGCCGGCTCGGAAATACGGCTGTTCCACCCCGGGGTGGCCCACACGCCGGGCGACACCATCGTGTGGCTGCCGCGCCAGCGCATCGTCTTCACCGGTGACCTGGTCTTCAACGGCGGCACGCCGTTCATCCTGATGGGGTCCCTGACCGGGTCGCTGCGCGCGCTGGACCTGCTGCGGTCGCTGGACGCCGAGATCGTCGTCCCCGGGCACGGCCCGGTCACCGACCCCGGCGTCTACGACACCATGGAGCGGTATCTGCGCAACCTCGGCTGTCTCGCGGACACCGGCCGCGCCGCCGGCCACACCCCGCTGCAGACCGCCCGCGCCGCCGACCTCGGGGCCTTCGCCCAACTCCGTGAGTCCGAGCGGCTGGTCGCCAACCTGCACCGGGTCTACGCCGAACTCGACGGCATCGCGCCGGGCGCCCCGCTGGACGTGGCGGCGGCGTTCGCCGACATGACGGAGATGAACGGCGGCGTGCCGGTGGCCTGCCACGCGTAATGCCCTTCCGGCGGATCATGGCTGTCCGGTCCAGCCGGTCTCCGGCCGGCAGGTGGCCCGTCGCGGCAGAACGGGCGGCTCCCCCGGCACCCGTTCACGCGGCGGTGACCGGTCCTCGGCGACACCGGGAGCCGCCGTTCCGGGTGGGGCCGCGCGTGATCGGCCGGACGGGCCTCAGCGGTGTCTATCGGGCCGCAAGGTGCCGCCCGGCGGCAATGTCACCAGCGCGGAACGGACGGCGTGCACCACCGCGGGTCGGCCTCGCGCATGGCCGCCGCGTCGTCGCGGTCCCGCATCGTGCCGTCGTCGTCCAGCCAGCGCTGGTGGAGCACCTTGAGGGCGTCCCGGTCGAGTTCGACGCCGAGGCCGGGCGCGTCGGAGACGGTGAGCCGGCCGTCGGTGAAGACATGCCGGGACGTGATGACGTCGTCGGTCTGCCAGGGGTAGTGCGAGTCGCAGGCGTAGTCGAGGTTGGGGACGGTCGCGGCCACGTGGGTCATGGCGGCGAGGCTGATTCCCAGGTGGGTGTTGGAGTGCATGGACAGGCCGACGCCGAAGGTGCGGCAGATCGCGGCCAGTTCACGGGTGTTGCGCAGCCCGCCCCAGTAGTGGTGATCGGACAGCACGACCTGGACGGCGCCCGTCGCGAACGCCTCCCGGATCTCCGGGAAGGTCGTCACGCACATGTTGGTGGCCAGCGGCACATCGGTGCCGGCCGCGACCTCCGCCATGCGGGCGGTGGTGCTGGCCGGGTCCTCCAGGTATTCGAGGACGTCGCCCAGTTCGGCGGCGACCCGCAGCGACGTCTCCACGGACCAGGCGCCGTTGGGGTCCAGCCGCAGCGGCTGACCGGGGAACTCCTCGGCCAGCGCCCTGACGGCGGCGATCTCCTCGTCGGGCGGGAAGACGCCGCCCTTGAGCTTGAAGGAGGCGAACCCGTACGTGTCGGCGAAGCGGCGGGCCTGGGCCACGACTCCGGCCGGGTCGAGCGCGGCGCCCCAGTCGTCACGGGGTGTGTCCGCGCCGGGGTGGTGCGCCCAGCGGTAGAAGAGGTACGCGCTGTACTCGACGGTGTCGCGGACCTTGCCGCCGAGCAGGGTGTGCACGGGCAGCCCGAGGATCTTGCCGAGCGCGTCGAGGCAGGCGACCTCGAACCCGGAGATGACGGAGAGCCGCAGCTTGTCGGCGGTCTGCACCCCGCGCAGCCCGCCGACGTCGACGGAGTCGGAGACGTCGTCGGGGTCGCCGCAGACCTGCTCGGCGAGCGTGAACAGCCCGTTCAGATCGCTGACCGCATGGCCGGGCAGAGCCTTGCCCAGGGGCGCGGCCAGCTCCAGGTACCGGCTGTCGCCGTACGTCTCGCCGACGCCGACCGTGCCGTCGGCGGTGACCACCTCGATGATCAGGCGCGGGGTGAAGGGCTGGTGCACGCCCTGGGTGTTGAGCAGCGGCGGGTCGGCGATCAGGATCGGGGTGAGCCTGACCTCCGTCACCGTCAGTGCCCCGGAGTCCCTCAGTGCCCTGGCGTTCGCCGCCGCTGTCTGCGTATGTGAATCCCGTTCACCCATAAGTCCAGAGGCTAGGCGGGGGCCGAGTCCGCGTCAACCCACGCCGGGAGCGCCTCCCTGGCCGCGTGCCAGGCCGCCGGCAGGGCCGCGACCCCGGTGCGGGCGGCGACCACACCGCCCGCGATCGCGCAGGTGGTGTCCATGTCGCCGCGGCCGGAGACGGTGGCCCACAGGCACTCCTGGAGGTCGTCGGGGTGGTTTCCCGCGCACCACAGCGCGAACGGGACCGTGTCGGGGGACGACACCCGGTATCCGGAGCCGAGCACTTCGGCGGCATGGCGGACCGAGGCGTACTCGGACATCCGGGAGGCGGTGCGCAGGCCGGAGCGGACGTCGGAGACGTCGAGCCGGTCCGCGACGGAGCTCAGGAACTCGGCACGGGCGGGGGCGGGACCACCCCGGCCGCGGGCCGTGAGCGCGGCGGCGACCGCGACCGCCACGGCTCCGGCGACGGCCTCGGGGTGGTGGTGCGAGACGGCGGCCTGGCGGGCGGCCAGTTCGGCGACCGTGTCCAGGTCGCCGCTGTGCCAGGCGCCGAGCGGGGC
The DNA here is from genome assembly GCF_027158125.1 of Streptomyces sp. H39-C1. Classification (NCBI taxonomy): domain Bacteria; kingdom Bacillati; phylum Actinomycetota; class Actinomycetes; order Kitasatosporales; family Streptomycetaceae; genus Streptomyces; species Streptomyces sp. H39-C1. The sequence goes on along the minus strand of NZ_JAPVLS010000011.1, from coordinate 105,326 downwards.
CACCCGCATGGCGGCCCCATTTCCCCAGGAGCCCTGGCCCTCGAACTGCTCGCCCACCACGGCCTGCCACGGCTCCCCCGCACCGATCCGGCGGAGCACGTCGTGCATCGAGGGACCGTAGCCGCGGTGGTCGTCGGCGGCGTACTCGTCGGCGAGGCGGCGCGCCAGCCGGTCCTGGTCGACCGCGCCACCGCTCTCCGACAGCTCTCGGAAGAGCGCGAGCGCCTGCGCGGTGTCGTCGCTCCACAACCAGGTGTCCTGCGGCGGCAGGACACGTTTCTCCAGCGCCTCGGGGCCCGCGAGCCGGAACATCGAGAACCAGCGGTCGCCGAAGGCGTCCCCGTGGGCGAGTCCGTGGAGCGAGTCCAGGGCGGCGGCGGGGATGTACATCTAGGCTCCTCGAAGGGCATGGACGGGCCGCCAGTCTCCCAGCCGGAACCGGCCCACAACACCGGATTCCGGATCCCTACTGGACGACATACCGACTGGTCGGCATGATGGCAGGAACGCCAGGACCAAGGTGTGCCGGGTGGTGAGGAGCAGACGATGAGCGGTACGGACAATCCACCGGGCAATCCGCCGGCCGGTTCGCCGGACAATCCCCCGGCCGATCCACCGGGGCTCGACCTCGGTCGGCTGCGCGAACATCTGGACCGGGAGCGGCCGGGACTGGTGCGCGGCGCACTGCGCGCCCGGCTGATCGAGGGCGGCCGGTCCAACCTGACGTACGCCGTCACCGACGGCGTCTCGCGGTGGGTGGTGCGGCGGCCGCCGCTCGGGCACGTCCTGGCCACCGCGCACGACATGACGCGCGAGCACCGGGTGATCAGCGCGCTGAGCGACACCCCGGTTCCGGTGCCCGGCACCGTGCTGCTGTGCGAGGACCCCGAGGTGATCGGCGCGCCGTTCTACGTCATGGACTTCGTGGACGGCACCCCGTACCGCACCTCCGCGCAGCTCGCCGGGATCGGCCCGGAGCGCACCCGCGCCGTCGTGCTGGGGCTCGTCGACACCCTGGTGGACCTGCACGCGGTGGACCCGGCAGCAGCCGGTCTCGACGGCTTCGGACGTCCTGAGGGCTTCCTGGAACGGCAGTTGCGCCGCTGGGGCAAGCAGCTGGAGGCGTCCGGCAGCCGGGAGCTGCCCGGTATCGCGGAACTGCACGCCGCCCTCGGCAAGGCGCTGCCCGTCTCGCCCGCGCCCACCGTCGTGCACGGCGACTACCGGCTCGACAACGTTCTCGTCGGCGACGACGACCAGGTCCGGGCCGTCCTGGACTGGGAGATGTCGACGCTGGGCGACCCGCTCACCGACCTCGGCCTGCTGGTGATGTACAGCGAGCAGGAGACCGTCCCGGACGCGCCCGTGTCCACCACCGGCGACGCGCCCGGCCACCCCAGTGCCCAGGAACTGGTCGAGCGGTACGCCGAGCGGTCCGGCCGCGACACCTCCGCCATCGACTGGTACACGGCCTTCGCGTACTTCAAGCTCGCCGTGATCCTCGAGGGCATCCACTACCGCTACACGCTGGGCCAGACCGTCGGTGCCGGTTTCGACCGGATCGGCTCCCTGGTCCCCGCGTTCATCGACCGCGGGCTGCTCAAGCTCCGGCTCCAGCCCCAGGAGGACTGAGGACTGATGGATTTCGCCTATGACGCCCGTACCGAGGAACTGCGGACGCGACTGACCGCGTTCATGGAGGAGCACGTCCACCCGGCGGAGCCGGTCTTCGCCCTCCAGCGCGAGCAGGCCGAGGGCGACGCCCGCTGGTCCGCGCCGCCCATGGTGGAGGAGCTGAAGGCGGAGGCCAAGCGGCAGGGATTGTGGAACCTCTTCCTGCCCGGCGAGCGCGGGGCGGGGCTGACGAACCTGCAGTACGCGCCGCTGGCCGAGATCACCGGCCGCAGCCCGCACCTGGCGCCGCCCGCGCTGAACTGCGCCGCGCCCGACACCGGGAACATGGAGGTGCTGAGCGAGTTCGGCACCGAGCAGCAGCGCAAGCAGTGGCTGGAGCCGCTGCTCGCCGGTGAGATCCGATCCGCGTTCGCGATGACGGAACCGGACGTCGCCTCGTCGGACGCCACGAACATCGAGACGCGGATCGAGCGCGACGGTGACTCGTACGTCATCAACGGCCGCAAGTGGTACATCTCCGGGGCGATGAACCCCAAGTGCGCCATCATGATCGTGATGGGCAAGAGCGACCCGTCGGCGGAACGCCACCGCCAGCAGAGCCAGATCCTCGTGCCGCGTGACACCCCCGGCGTCGAAGTACGCCGCGGCATGCGGGTGTTCGGCTACGACGACGGTGACCACGGCGGCCACGCCGAGGTGGTCTTCACCGACGTCCGGGTGCCGGCCGAGAACCTGATCGGCGAGGAGGGCGGCGGCTTCGCCATCGCCCAGGCACGGCTCGGACCGGGCCGGATCCACCACTGCATGCGCCTGATCGGCATGGCGGAGCGCGCCCTCGAGCTCATGTGCCGGCGGGCGACGGACCGGGTGGCGTTCGGCAAGCCGATCGCCGAGCAGGGTGTGGTCCAGGAGTGGATCGCGGAGGCGCGGGTCGAGATCGAACTGCTGCGGCTGCTGGTGCTGAAGACGGCCTGGCTGATGGACACGGTCGGCAACCGGGGCGCGCACACCGAGATCCAGTCGATCAAGATCGCTACTCCGGCCGCGGTGCAGGCGATCATCGACCGGGCGATCCAGGTGCACGGCGCGGGGGGCGTGGGTCAGGACTTCCCGCTGGCGGAGCTGTGGGCGGCGGCGCGAACGTTGCGGTTGGCGGACGGGCCGGACGAGGTGCACAAGCGGTCGCTGGCGCGTCGTGAGCTGAGGAAGTACGCGTAGTTGGCGGTCCGTCGTGGGGCGGGGCCGGGCTCTCCGGCGCGAGGGTTCGAAATCGACTATTTACGGGCCTGGCGGCCCACAAATAGCTCGGCAGCATTTCGAACCCTCCCCCAACCTCCGGCCGGGGGTGCCCCCAGCTGCGATCCCGGCCCCTCGCGTTCGGGCCCGCCCGGCTCGACCCGGTTGCCGGACCGCAGCGGGGAGTCGGGGCCCCGCACGGCTCGACATCAGCCGGAACGCGGCGCGAAGGGCTCCCGGTCGCGGTAGCGGGGCCTGCCGTCGGTGCCCGCAGGGTGCTGGTCGAGCCGGTACACCCGGTACGCGACACGGCACTTGGCGTCCGCGTAGAGGAGGCGGCCGGGACCGGAAGCCCCGGGTCGGTACCCGATGGGAACCGCGGCCTGGGCGAGGATCGGGTCGTGGCAGTAGTAACACCAGTCGTGCGGCTCGGCGACGACGGTCGCGCCGCAGGACGGCTCGCACGCGTAGAGCTCGACGTAGTCGGCATGTACACCCGTGCCCATGGGCACGGGACCGAGCGACCGGGCGCGGTACAGGCGTGCCTTGCAGAGCGCGCAGTTCAACCCCTGTAGCTGGTTGATCGCCAGCCGTTCCGGGTCGATCGCCAGCGGCTGCTCGTGTTCCGTGCCCACGACTTCTCCCTGTCACCATGAGTGATCGGCTTGTAGGAGTAGCGTTACGTGCACGGGCAGCAGGGCCCAGGACATGAGTGTCCGCTGCCGTCCGCACCCCTGCGGACGCTGCGGACACGGGGCGATGATGAGCGAAGAGACGTTCGGACAGGCACTCCGTAGGCTGCGCGGCAGCCGCTCCTTACGGGATCTTGCACAGCGTGCCACCTGTGGGAAGTCCTACGTGGCCGATCTGGAGACCGGCCGGCGCCGTCCGACGGAGGCGATTGCCGCTGCCCTGGACACGGCCCTCGACGCACACGGCGCGTTGATCGCACTCGCCGGTGTCCGCGCGGACATGCCTGTCCTCGCCCAAGCAGCGGCCCTTCAGCTTGGGTTGTCCGACGCTCTCGCCGCAGGGCCCATGACGGACGCGAGCCTGAACGAGTGGGACTACACCGTCGCGCGGCACGGGCGGGCGACACGGTTCCGTCCCGAGGGCGAACTGCTACCCGAGTTGCTCAGCGATTTCGCCGACCTGAAAAGGCTCCTCGGGCACCGTCATTCCGTTCACGTCCGGCGGCGGCTCACGCTGGCCGTGGCGCACATGTCGGGGCTGATGGCCCTCACGCTGCTCAAGCTCGGTGACGCTTCGAGCCGCGATTGGTGGCGCACCGGCCGGGCAGCCGCGGCGGCAGCGGAGGACCGAGAGGTCCTGTCATGGATGTACGCGCAAGAGGCGTACCAGCAGTACTACAGCGGCGACGTAGAGGGCGCCGTCGAGTTGGCCTGCCGGGCGCAGCATCTCGCGGGCGGTCTGCCGTGCGTAGGGCCCGCCCTCGCAGCCCCGCTGGAGGCCCGCGCTCACGCTCTGTTGGGCCGCCGAGAGGAAGCCGTCGCGGCACTTGCAGCGGCGGACACCGCGCTCGGTCGGCTCGATCCGGCGGACCGGATCGGTAGCGCCTTCGGGTACAGCGAGTCGCAGTTCAGGTTCCACAGCGGCAACGCCTGGACGCACCTGCGGGAGACGGCCCGTGCCGGTGAGCAGCAGGCCCGCGCGCTGGAGCTGTACCCGCTCGGTGACCACACGGACCGCGCGCTCATCCACCTTGATCAGGCAGTGTGTCTGGCGGCCGATGGGGATCCCGCGGGGGCCGCCGTCCTGGCGACCGACACCATCGTGACGCTGCCGGCCGACCACCGCTCCGCGCTGATCATCTACCGCGCCCGGGAGCTGGCAACTAGTGTTCCCGAGGCACAGGAAGTGCGGGCTCTGCGCGAGGTGTTGGCGCTGCCCCCCGGTGAGAGGGACAGCTGACATGGTGAACATCGAGCGGGCGACCGCGGCGGACGCCGAGACGATCTCCGAACTCCTCGGCGAGATCGAGGCGTACTACGGCGGCGAGTCAGTGCCCGGCGACATCGACCAGATTCACGCGGCACTGTTCAGCGCGCTGCCCATGGCTACGGTCCTGCTCGCGCGCGAGGGCGGCGATGTCGTCGGCCTGGCCAGCTACTCGTTCCTGTGGCCTGCGGCCGGCGCCGAAGCGTCGCTCTACCTGAAGGAGCTGTACGTCCGGGAGACGGCCCGCCGTCGCGGTGTGGCCGGTGTATTCATGGCCAAGCTGCGTGAGGCTGCCGATGAGGCCGGCTGCACCCGGATCGAGTGGACGGCGGACCGGGACAACCCGCCAGCGCTCGCGTTCTACGAGGCGTTCGGGGCGGAGCCTCGCGACGGAAAGGTGTTCTACCGGTGGGGCAAGTGACAGCGACGGGGCACGGCGCCCGGTAGCCGGGGGCGCGGAAGGTCCCGCCCTCAGTGGGCGGGACCGCTGCGCGACCGTGGTCGGGTCAGTCGTTGACGACGACCACGCGGCCGGTGGTCTTGCCGTCTGCTACTCGCTGTACGGCGGACGCCGCCCCGGCCAGGGGGACCCGTTCGCTGATGTAGGGCTTGACGCTGCCCTCGGTGGCGAGGCGGGTGAGGGTTTCGTGGGCCTGGAGGACTGCTTGGGGGTCCTTGGTGTTGTAGAGGCCCCAGTGCAGGCCGAGGATCGAGTAGTTCTTGACGAGGGCGTGGTTGAGGCCCGGGGTCGGGACCGTGCCGCTGGTGAAGCCGACGATGACGATGCGGCCCTCGAAGGCGATGCACTTGGTCGACCTGGTGTAGGCATCGCCGCCGACCGGGTCGTAGACGACGTTCGCACCGCGGCCGTTGGTGGCTTCCTTGACGACGGCCACGAAGTCCTCGCTGGAGCGGTCGACGACGAGGTCGGCGCCCAGGTCGCGGGCGACCTTCGCCTTGTCGGGGCCGCCGGTGACGCCGATGACGGTGGCGCCGGCGGCCTTGCCGAGCTGGATGGCGGCACTGCCGACGCCGCCGGCGGCGGCGTGCACCAGGAGGGTCTCGCCGGGCTGGAGGGCGGCGCGGCGGTGGAGTCCGAACAGGCCGGTCTGGTAGCCGATGTGCAGGGCGGCGGCCTCGGCGTCGTCGAGGGCGTCGGGGGCGGGCAGTACGGTCGCGGCGCTGATGACGGCGAGTTCCGCGAAGGCACCGTGCGGCAGGGATGCCGGGGAGATGATGCGGGCGCCGATGTCGAGGCCCGTCACGCCCTCGCCGAGGGCGAGGATCTCGCCGCAGAGCTCGACGCCGGGGGTGAACGGCAGCGGCGGGCGGATCTGGTACTGGCCGCGGCAGAGCAGGGCGTCGGGGAAGTTGATGTTCGCGGCGCGTACCCGCACCAGCACTTCACCGGGGCCGGGCTGCGGGTCCGGTACCTCGTCGAGGCGCATCGCCTCGCGCGGCTCCCCGTTCTCGTGCACGCGCCATGCCTTCACCAGGTACCTCCAGTTATCGGGGCTGCCGCACCGAGTGCAGCAGCATGTCTGCGAAGTCCTCGGCGACCGTGGTGGCGGACAGCGGGCCGTCCGCGCGGTACCAGGTGCCGAGGTGGTGCACCGAGCCGAAGAAGTAGTCGACGACGAGGTCGGGCCGCAGTTCGACGCGGAAGATCCCCTCGCGCTGGCCCTCCTCGATCAGGGCCCGGAACTTCTCGTGGTAGCGGCGGCGCTCGGCGCGTACCGCCTTCTGCTTCTCCGGGCTCAGCTGGTGCATCGACCGGAAGAAGATCTTGGTGTCGTCCAGGTTCTCGATGCTGGTGACGACGACGTCGGCGGCGGCCTCGGCCAGCCGGGTGGGTACGGGGGCGGCCTGGGCGGCGATGGAGTCGAGACGCTCGGTCTGCAGCCGCAGCACGCGGGCGTAGATCTCGTGCAGAAGATCGTCCTTGGAGCCGAAGTAGTGGTAGAGCGCGCCCTTCGTCACCCCGGCCGCCTCGACGATCTCCTGCACCGAGGTGCGGTCGTAGCCGCGCTCGGCGAAGAGGCGGGTGGCCTCGGCGAGCAGCCGCTCAGGGACCGCGGTTGCCTTGGTGGTCGTGCTGCGTGCCATGGCCTGCCCTTTCTCCGTACCGATGCGCCGGTCGAACATTCCGACCGGTATGGACCCTATCCGGCGCGGGCCTTCAGTTCGCGCCGGAGGATCTTGCCGCTCGTGGTCTTGGGCAGCTCCTCGAGGATCTCCACCTCGCGCGGGTACTTGTACGCGGCGAGCCGCTCCTTGCAGTACGCGATGAGATCCGCGGGTTCGGCCGGCCGGTCCGGCCGCAGGCTGACGTACGCCTTGACGCTCTCGCCCCGGTAGGCGTCGGGGATGCCGACGACGGCGGCCTCGCGGACGGCGGGGTGGGTGTAGAGCACGTCCTCGACCTCGCGCGGCCAGACCTTGAAGCCGGACGCGTTGATCATGTCCTTCTTACGGTCGACGACGTACAGCCAGCCGGCCTCGTCCATGAAGCCGATGTCGCCGGTGCGCAGTTCGCCGCCGGGCAGGGCCGCCGCCGACTCCTCGGGGCGGTTCCAGTAGCCGGGGACCACCATCGGGCCGCGGACGCCGATCTCGCCGTGCGTGCCGAACGGTACGTCCGCGCCGAGCTCGTCGAAGATCCGCACCACCGTGTCGGGACCCGGGACGCCGACGGACAGCGTGCCGGACTCCGGGTCGACGGGTGCCTCCTGGCCGGCCGGGACGCTCGCGCAGGGCGCGGTGCACTCGGTCAGCCCGTAGCCGTTGCGTATGTAGGGCCCGAACTTCTCGCGGAAGCCCTCGACGACGGCGGGCGGCAGCGGGGCGCCGCCGGAGTAGATGTAGTGGAACGACGCGAAGTGGTCCCGGGTGGCCTCCGGGCGGGCCATCAGCGCCATGAAGGCGGTGGCGGGGCCGACGGTGTAGGCGGGGCGGTACTCCTGGAACGCCTCCAGGACGACGCCCGCCTCGAAGCGGTTGGTGAGCGCCAGGGTGGCGCCGTTGGCGATGGCCGAGGAGAGCTGGGCGACCATCCCGGTGATGTGGAACAGCGGCGCCATCGCGAAGATCACCGAGCCGTCGGGCAGGGCGAGCATGCAGCGCTGCCGGTCGGCGTTGTAGGAGATGTTCCCGTGGGTGTTCATCGCGCCCTTGGGGGCGCCGGTGGTACCGGAGGTGTAGCTGATCAGCGCGGTGCCGTGGCGTTCGGGGGCCGCGGTGGGCGGCGGTCCCGCGGCGGCGCGGGCCGCGGTGAGCAGGTCCTCGGCATCCGTGGCGGGGAACCGGTCGCCGGGCAGGACGCGGTGGTCGTCGCGCGTCTGCAGGTCCAGCTCGCTGGTGACGAGCGCGATCGAGACCTGCGAGCCGGCCACGGTCTCCCGGACGTAGCCGTCCCAGGCACGGTCGGAGCAGACGATCGCCCGGACCCCGGCGTCGGCGAGGATGTGGGCGAGCTCATGCGTCTTGTACATCGGATTGACCGGCACGACCGTGCCGCCGGCCTTCCACGCGCCGAGCAGCGTGATCACGAACTGCGGGATGTTCTGCAGCATGACCGCGAGCCGGTCGCCGGGTGCGAAGCCGCGTTCCGCCAGATGGTTCGCCAGGCCGTCGGAGAGCTCGTCGACCTCGCGGTAGGACAGCCGTCCGTCGAAGTAGGCGAGGGCGGCGCGGTCCGGTACGCGGGCGACCGAGGCGCGGAAGGCGTGCAGCACGCTCGGCGGGGCGTCGGGCAGTGCACGCTGCTCCTCGGTGAAGTGCTGGAGCCACGGCTTGGCCGCGTACGAGATCACGTGCGGTCCCCGCCCTCGGAGCCCGTGATGTGCTCCAGTTTCTGCTGCAGGCGGTTCATTCCGTCGATCCAGTGCTCCGGGTCCGCGGCGCGGGCCGCGTAGTACCCGGCGACCTCGGGGTGCGGCAGGATCAGGAACTGCTCGGCGGCGATGCCCGCCATGACGGCGTCGGCGAGCTCCTCCGGCTCGATCGCGGTGGGCGCGAGCACCAACTCGCCCGCGGTGCCGGCGGCGCGCATCATGTCGGTCCGCACGCCCTGCGGGCAGACCGCGTGCACGCGGATGCCGCGGTGCCGGTAGGTGAGCGACAGCCACTCGGCGTAGGCGTAGGCGCCGTGCTTGGTGACCGAGTACGGCGCGGCGCCCACCATGGTGAGCAGCCCGGCGGCGGAGACGGTGGCGACGAAGCGGCCGCTGCCGCGTTCGAGCCATTCGGGCAGCAGCTCGCGGGCGGCCCGGACGTGGCTCATGACGTTGACGTCCCAGGAGCGTTCCCACTCCTCGTCGGTGGCGTCGGGGCCGCCGGTGCCGATACCGGCGTTGGCGCAGAAGACGTCGATCGTGCCGCCGAGCGCGTCGCGCGCCTTGCCGACGATGCCCGAGGCGTCGCCCGGTACGGCGATGCCGCCGATCTCGTCGGCGACGGCCTGCGCGGCTCCGGCGTTCAGGTCGTTGACCACGACCCGCGCGCCCTCGGCGGCGAATCTGCGGGCCAGCGCGGCACCGATGCCGCCACCTGCCCCGGTGACGACCACTCGGGCATCGCGCAGTGTTTCCACGACCACGATCGTGTCTCCTTCGACTCGACTGGCTACGGCTCCTCTCGCATACTAAGCGGTCGGTCAGGTCGACGGAAGAGCAAAATCGTCTGCGCGGGGTATGGCCGGTCTCCTCCCTGTTCGGGATGATGCGCGCACATGGCGCGGATCGAGGCCACGAGCGTGCGTGGCAGGCCGCGCCGGCTGGGGGGCACCTCCCAGCGGTGGCTGGGAGAGGGACTTCGGCGATACGACCGAGGGGGACCGCCGTGACAGCGATGAGTGTGCAGCCCTACTGGGAACTGACCTTCGACGCGGACGGGGACGTGGACACCCGGCAGCGTGATCAACTACTGGCGGGAGTGGCCGCTGAGGGAGTCACCGATCTGGTGATGTTCTCGCACGGCTGGAACAACGACCAGTCCATGGCGACCTGGCTCTACGACCGGTTCTTCGCGCCCTTCCCCGGGCTGCTCGGCACCGGCACGCGGATACGGCTCGGTTACGTCGGCGTGCTGTGGCCCGCCATGCGGTTCAGCGACGAGCCCATCCCGGACTTCACGCCCTCGCTGATCGCCCCCCTCCCAGCCACCGCGACCGTCCCGGCCGCCCCCGGCGGCCGGACGGAGCTCAGCGAGGAGACCTGCCGGGCCCTGACCGGCACGTTCCCCGGCCAGGACGCGACGGTGCGGCGACTGGCGGAGCTACTGCGGGAGTGTCCCGACTCCCCCGAGGCGTTAGGGGAGTTCGCGCGGCTGGTCCGCGACCTCGTGGCACTGCCGGCGGGCAGCCCCGCCGCCGCGTTCGCCGCGGACTCCGGCGACGGCGGGCCGCAGCCCGACCCGGCGATTCTCGCGGACGACCCGGTCGGGCTCTGCGCGGAGCTCACCGCGGCGCTCCAGGAGACCGGGGTCGATCTGGGGCCCGACGAACCCGGTGGACAGCAACTGTTCGGCGGGCTCGGGAAGAAGCTGTGGAACGGCGCTCACGAACTGCTCCGGCAGGCCACGTACTTCGCGATGAAGCGGCGGGCCGGTACGGTCGGGCAGCACGGTCTCGGCCCGGCGCTGGGCCGGCTGTCGCAGGCGGCGGGACCGGTACGGGTGCACCTGGTGGGGCACAGTTTCGGCGCCCGCCTGGTGTCGTTCGCGCTGCTCGGACTGCCCGCCGGGGCGCACAACGTCAAGTCCGTGACGCTGCTCCAGGGCGCGTTCTCGCACTACGCGTACGCGCGCCGGCTGCCCGGCGACGCGTCGCACTCGGGGGCGCTGCGCGACGCGGAGAACCGGGTGGACGGGCCCGTGGTGTCCTGCTTCTCCAGCCACGACACCGCGCTCGGGGTGATCTACCCGCTCGCGTCACGGCTGTCGCGCGACGACTCCTCGCTCATCGGGCTCGGCGACCGCTGGGGCGCGATGGGCCACGACGGCATCCAGGCCGTCGACGGCACCCGGCGGGCGACGATCGAGGACGCCCGGGCCGGCCGGTTCCCGGTGTCCGGGTGTGTGAGCGTGGACGTGTCGGCCGTGGTGTGCAGCGGCTCTCCGCCGGCGGGCGCGCACAGTGACATATGCCATGAGGAACTGGCGCGGGTGGTGCTCGCCGCGGGACGGATCTCGCACTGAGTCCCCGTCCCGCGGCGTGCACGTGCTTCCTGAACCGCGACCGGAACCGCTACCGGTGCGCGGGGAACTCCACGACCTGCTGGAACGTCGGCCGGTTCTGCCAGCTGATCTTGTCCTGGGTGATCCCGCCCAGCGGCCGCTGGATGATCGTGTCGGAGCACCACTGGTCGCCCGCCGAGCAGTTGGCGTCGGCCGGGTAGACGGTGGTCGCGGGCTTCGCGACCGCCTGCTTCAACGTGGCCAGCAGCACGTCACGGCAGGCGCCGAGGGTGCCGCCGCCGCAGAAGGCCTGCGGCGTCCAGCCCTGCACCGGGTCGCCGAGGACCGTCCGCAGGTCCTTGCCCGCGTAGCTCCACCAGCCGTACTGGAACGCGCTGCCCGCGTGCGCTCCGGTCGGCCCGTGGCCGGCGGACGGTGACTCGTCGATCGACAGGTTCGCGGTCAGCGCCGTGTACAGGCCGTCGCCGAGACCGGGCCGGAACGCGCCGTCGATCAGCAGCGGCCACCACGCGTCCATGGTGCGGACCGCGTCCGCGTTCGCGTACACGTGGGAGCCCGCGGAGGTCTCCTTGCGCTTGCTGCCCGCCGTGCCCCAGTCGGACAACTGCTGGACGGCGGTGGCCAGTTGCGGGTCGGTGACCGGTGCGCTGCGCAGCACGCGCAGCAGCTCCGGCAGGACGTCCTCACCGCGCAGGTCGGTCAGCGCGGCGTCGGCCATCGCCTTGGTGAGCGCGGACCGGGTCACCCCGCCCGCGGCGACGAGCTTCTTCACCCGGTCGTTCAGCAGGTCCCCGCGGTGCACGGGGCCGTTGCCGAAGCCGGCCGAGGTGAAGTCCTTGGCCTGCTTGTTGTTCCACGAGACGTAGTAGTCCTGGTCGACGGACTGCGGGTGCTGCGCGGGCGGGGTGTAGGTGGCGGTGTTCGACGCCGGGTCCCAGCCCTGCCACTCGTAGGCGGCCTCCGCCTTCACCGGGAACGAGGGGTCCACGCCGGCGGCGCGCACCGGATTCGTCCCGCTGTTGTAGTAGGCGGTCTGCCGCGAGTCCGCGTAGAACCAGTTGAAGGTGTAGTTGATGTGCTGGGTGGCCTGCTGGAACGTGGCCGCGTCATGGACGGAGCCGGGATCGTTCAGCATCTGGAAGCCGATGATCGAGTCGGCCTCGTGCCGGTACGAGCTGCGCAGCGTCGTGTACGCGACCGCCTTGCCGCCGACCGTCGCGCGGTACTCCACCGGCCCGTACGCCGTGCGGTAGACCTGCATCCGGTAGGAGCCCGCGGCGGTCGAGTCGGCGACGGTGGGCTTCCAGGAGTTGACGCGCTCCAGCTTCTCCATGGCCGTGCAGACACCGTGGTAGACGTAGTGCACGGCGTCCTGGCACAGCTCGACGGCGTAGGTGTCGGTGATGTCCTGGCCGGCCGAGGTGGCGCTCCAGGCGTAGTCCTGGCCGCGGCCGAGTTCCACGTACATCCCGAGCCCGGCGAACGAGGCGCCGCGCGCGCTGATCCCCGGGCCCTGGAGCTCCTGGAGCATCAGCAGCTGAGGTGCGAAGTAGCCGGTCTGCGGGCCGAACACGGCGAGCGGATGACCGCTGGCGGTGTGCGCGCCGCTGACCACCAGCGCGTTGGACATGCCCTTCTTGGTGGAGAACAGGTTCGCCGGCAGCGCCCCGTTGTCGAAGATGCCCTGCGCGTCCTTGAGCGGGCCTGCCTTGACCGGGGTCTTGGCGGCGGTCGCCGCGCCGCCCGTCCGGTCGTAGACCAGCGGCTCCGCGACGACCGTTCCGGGCACGGGCATCGCCGCGCCCTGCGGGTTCGCCGGCTTGCCCGCGTACGGGAAGCTGGATCCGTCGTGCACGGTGAGCATGGCCTCGGGGTCGTTGCGCTCCCGGAACGTCTCCCAGACCGTGGTGCCCTGGGTGACTCCGTACTTCTGCTGCGCGGCGAGCAGCGAGATCGCGCTCTCCACCTCACCGCCGCCGCCGGAGCCGAACAGCGCGCCGATGACCGAGCCGAGAGCGATCAGATCGGTGAGTTTGAATGGCTGGATTTCGCCGGCATTGGTGATCGCGTCGATCTGGCCGGTCAGCACGTACTCGCCGGGGAAGTAACGGCCGTTCTTGGACTGGGTGATGTAGGCGTTGATGCCGTTGACGTACGCCTGCGCGTCGGCCAGCGCCTGCTGCCCGCGTGCGCCGTTGCCCGCCGTGATCTGGTCGACCTGCGCCTGGAGGTCCGCCTCGGTGTACGGGGCGGCCCGCCAGAACTCCTGCTCCAGCTGCTGGTTGGCGGCCGCGCCGCCCGCGAAGGACGACAGCTGACCGCGTCCGACGTGCCGGAACAGGTCCATCAGCCACAGCCGGTCCTGCGCTGCCGCGTACCCCGCGCCGTACTCCGTTCCGTCGCGGGTGGTGCCCTTGATGTGCGGGACGCCGGTCTTCTTGTCGCGGGTGATGGTGACGTCGGCGCGCGGTGTCGTCACCGACGCGACCTGGCCGGACGGGACGCCGAAGGAGGCGTCGTTGAAGAAGTTGGTGATGGTGGCATCGGTGAGCGACGGATAGCCCGTGGCCAGGTTGGCGTACGGTCCGAGCTGGTCGGCGGCGTGCGCCGGCCGGGTGCCGAAGACCTTGTGGGCGAGGATGTCGGCGAGCGTCGCGTTGCCGTTCTCACCGGGCGGCAGGATGTCGCCGCACTGGCCCTGGCAGTAGTCGGTGGTGGGGTCCGCCGCCTGGGCCGCCTGCGGCAGCGGTACGACGAGGGTGACGCCGAGCGCGAGCAGCGCCGCGGCGGTCACCCGTCTGAACGTGCGGGTGACTGCCTTGCCCTTGCGGGTGCCTACCTTGCCGGTGCGTAGTCTGCCGTTGCGTTGTGGCATTCCTGCTCCTCCCGGAGGCCGATGCGCCGGAGGTTACCGCCGGTACGCTCACGCCGGAAGGTGAACATGCGTCACCTTTTTGTTCGGCTTTTCCGGCCGCCAACGGGTTTACCGACAAGCAACAGCCGTACCGGGAGGTAGGAGAGGACGTCCGCCGCTGGGAGGGCGGTTGGGACCGCCGTTGAGTACGCAGTCGGGACCGACGTTTCGACCGCGGTCGTGACCGACGTTTCGGACCACCGCTCAGAGGGCGTCCCACGGGGCGGAGTCGAAGAGCCCGATCACCCGCTTCACCAGATCCACATCCGTCGGCAGGATCAGCTCGTCCAGCCGGCCGACCGGAGCGATCCCCCGGGAGTTGCAGGCGAAGGCGCCGTCGAACGATGCCACGTCCGCCACCGTGACCCGCCGGTGCCGCCACGGCAGGCCCGCCGCGTCCATCTCCCGCTGGATGATCCGCATCGTGATGCCGTGCAGGGCGGGCGCGTCGGGCCAGACGACCGTGTCGCCGTCCGCGAAGCCGACGTTGGTGATCGAACCCTCGGCGATCACGCCGCCGGGTCCGACGAGCAGCGCCTCGTCGAACCCCGCGTCGTGCGCGGCGTTGCCGAAGTAGCCCTGGGCGAAGCCTCCGACGTGCTTCACCTGGGCCACGGGCCGCTGGTAGTCGACGGACATCAGGCTCTGCGGACCGCTCGGCGCGGGTCCCGGACCCCGGACCGTCACCATGAGGGAGACGTCGCCGGCCTCGTCGGGGCGGAAGACATTGACGCGCACCGACGCGTCGACGTCGTCACCCAGCGCGTGCCGGACCGCGTCCAGCACCCGCCCTCCGTCCAGGCCGGTACCGAACAGCTCCTGGGTGGCGCGGTCCAGCCGGTCGAGATGGAAGTCGAGACCGCGCACCGCGCGCCCTCTGACCTGCATGGCGGTGAAGTGGCCGTAGCTGCTGACCATGACGAAGCGCGCCAGGGTCTCGGCGGTGGCGGGGTGGCCGTCGAACTCGATACGGAAGGCAGGGGTACCAGTCATGCCGTTCACCCAATCACGTCGCCTCCGCCGGCCGGCTCCCACACCGACCCGTCGTGCGCGAAGAGCACCCGCCGCGGGTCCAACGCGCAGATCCGGTCCAGCCACGACGGGTAGGGCGGCAGCGGGTGCGCCACGCCGTCGAGCGCGGCACGCCGCGCCAGTTGGTCCGCCGCGAAGTGCGACGCGGCATCGCGCGCCTGCCCCGCGAGCACGACCGTGCCGTCGCCCTGCCGCACCACCAACGACTGGTGCCCGTCGGTGTGCCCGGGCGTCGGCACGACCAGGACCCCGGGCCAGATCTCGGCCTCCCCCGTCAACTCCTCGTAGACCGCGCCCGGGAAGTCCACGAGCTGACCGGCCGTGTACCCGCCCCGCCGGGCGGCCGCCAGCTCCTGCGCCTGCACCAGGACCGGCCTGCCCGCCAGCAGCGGGTTCCCCCCGATGTGGTCGAAGTGCAGATGGCAGTTGACCACCAGCGCGATGTCCCGCACCGCGACCCCGGCCGCCGCGAGCTCCTCCTCCAGCGGACGCCGCCTGGGCCGGTAATGCGCCTCCGTCTCCGGACCGGCGTCCCCGATCCCGGTGTCGAACAGGATCAGCCCCTCATCCCTGCGCACCAGATACCCGAGCACCGCCTCGACCCGCGGATACGCCTGACCGGCCTCCTCCGCAGGCCGGACGAAATAGCCGAGATCAAGCCGCCGCACCGCCGTGTCACCCTTCATCCGGCCATCCTCACGCCCGGCTCGTCCCGCGCCCCGCCGTTCCGCCGAGAGCTGACCGGCCGGTGCGCGGCCGGTTCCGGGCGGCGGCTTCGGGCGGGGTCTGGTCGCTACCGGCGGGTAGTGCGAGGATCGCGACGCACGGTGACGTGACGTCGAACAAGCAGAGGACGGGACAGCCATGGCGCAGCTGCACGATCTGACCGCGGTGGAGCAGGCGGAACAGGTACGAGGCGGATCCATTTCGCCGGTCGAGCTGACCGAGCACTATCTCGACCGCATCGAGCGGCTGAACGAGACCGTCGGTGCGTACATCACCGTGACCCCCGAGATCGCCCGCAAGCAGGCGGCCGACGCGGAGAGCGAGGCGGTGGCCGCGCGTCGCGAGGGGCGGGAGCTGCCGCCGCTGCACGGGGTTCCGGTGCCGGTGAAGGATCTCAACTTCGTGGCGGGGGTGCGCTGCACGCTCGGCTCGCGGGCGTACGCCGACCACGTTCCCGACATCGACGACCACGTGGTGACGAAGCTCCGCGAGGCGGGGACGATCCTGCTCGGCAAGACCAACACCCCCGAGTTCGGGCTGCCCTGTTACACCGAGAACCAGCTCGCGCCGCCCGCCCGCACCCCCTGGGACCTGGAGCTCTCCGCCGGCGGTTCCAGCGGGGGCGCCGCCGCGGCGGTCGCGTCCGGGCTGGCGCCGATCGCGCAGGGCAGTGACGGCGGCGGCTCGATCCGCATCCCGTCGTCGGTCTGCGGGCTGTTCGGCATCAAGCCGAGCCGGGGACGGATCAGCGGCGGTCCCGTGCAGCACGACGTGAGCGGTCTGAGCACGTCGGGGCCGATCGCCCGGAGCGTCGCGGACGCCGCCACGC
The DNA here is from genome assembly GCF_027158125.1 of Streptomyces sp. H39-C1. Classification (NCBI taxonomy): domain Bacteria; kingdom Bacillati; phylum Actinomycetota; class Actinomycetes; order Kitasatosporales; family Streptomycetaceae; genus Streptomyces; species Streptomyces sp. H39-C1. Next base: position 88,800 of record NZ_JAPVLS010000011.1, on the reverse strand, counting down.
TGCTCGACATCCTGGCCGGCCCGATGCCGGGCGCCCCGTACGCCGCGCCCTCGCTGCCGCCGGGCGCCAGCTTCGCCTCGTACGCCGGGGCCGAGCCCGGGCGGCTGCGGGTGATGGCGCTGCCGACCCCGCCGGTGCCGGGCGTCGAGCTGCACCCGGACTGCCGGGCGGCGTACGACGCGGCGGCGGAGCTGCTGCGGGGCCTCGGCCACCAGGTGGACGAGATGGAACTGCCGGTGGACGACAGCATCCGCGACGCGTTCAGCAAGGCGTGGGGGGTGATGTCGACCGTCTACCCGGTCGCCCCGGAGCACGAGGAGCTGCTGATGCCGCTCACCCGGCATCTGCGTGAGCAGGGCGGCCGGGTGTCGGGGGCGGAGTTCGCGGCGGCGCTGTACGCGTTCCGCGCGCTGGGACAGCTGATCGCGGACGCGCTGCTGTCCTCGTACGACGTCATCCTGACCCCGACGCTGGCCCAGCCGCCCGCCCCGGTGGGCGGGCTGCGCAATGACGCCGACCCGGAGGCGGAGTTCGCCGGCCTGGCGGCCTTCACGCCGTTCACCCCGCTCTACAACGCCACCGGCCAGCCGGCGGTGAGCGTGCCGCTGCACTGGACGCCGGCCGGTCTGCCGATCGGCGTGATGTTCGGCGGCCGGTACGGGGACGAGGCCACCCTCATCGCGCTGTCGGCGCAGCTGGAGGCGGCCCGGCCGTGGGCGCACCGGCGGCCCTCGATGTGGTGAGCGGACCCGTCAGGCAACGCTGAACCCTCCTGTGTCCGCCGTCCGGGCGTTGACACGGCCGACGCACGGAACCATGCTGAGCAAGCGCTTAGTAACCCGTCGGACAGTTGGGCACAGGAGGCATCAGATGTCGCAGGCCAGGATCTTCGCTTCGCTGGACGATCTCCGGGCGGCGGTCGGCGAGCAGCTCGGTACGACCGGCTGGCTGGAGATCGACCAGAAGCGGATCGACCTGTTCGCGGAGGCCACCGGCGACCACCAGTGGATCCATGTCGACCCGGAGAAGGCCGCGCAGGGACCGTTCGGCACCACCATCGCGCACGGCTATCTGACGCTGTCGCTGATCCCGTCGCTCACGCCCGACCTCTTCCGGGTCGAGGGCGTGAAGATGGGCGTCAACTACGGCGTCAACAAGGTCCGCTTCCCGGCGCCCGTCCCGGTCGGTTCCCGGCTGCGGGCGACCGCGCAGATCGCGGAGGTCACCGAGGTCGGCGGCGGCGTCCAGCTCGTCACCAAGGTGACGATCGAGCGCGAGGGCGGGGACAAGCCGGTGTGCGTCGCGGAGACGGTTGCCCGCTTCTACCTCTGAGAGCCCTACGGCTGCCGCGGGCCGACCATGCGCCCGACGAGATCGGCGTAGAGCACGCCGACGTCGTCCGGCGTACGGCGTCCGTCGGGGTTGAACCAGCGGGCGACGTCGATGCACAGCGACAGGATGGCGAGCGCCGTACCGGCGACGTCCGGCACGTCGAACTCGCCGGTCCGTACGCCGTCCTCGATGATCGAGCGGACCGCGCGCTCGGACTTGCGGCGCAGAGCGACGATCTCGGTGTAGTGGTCCTCGGCGAGGGCGCCCAGCTCGTACTGCACGACGCGCGCGGTGGTGTGCCGCTCCGCGTGCCAGCTGACGAAGGCCCGGACGGCGACGGCGAGCCGCTCGCCCGGCGCGCCGGCGCCGTTGGCGGCCTCTTCGAGCAGCCCGACCGAGCGCAGATGGCCGACCCGGCTGATCTGGTAGAGCAGCTCTTCTTTGGTCTTGTAGTGGATGTAGAGCGCGGCGGGGCTCATCCCGGCGCGCCCGGCGATGTCGCGGGTCGTCGTCGCGTGATACCCGCGCTCGGCGAACGCCTCGACCGCGGCGATCACCAGCCGACGGGCCGCATCGGGGGTGACGTCGCTCCACGCGTCGGGCGTTCCTGCCTCCACATCCATGGCCGACACCCTACAGCCAAGGTGAGCAAGCGCTTAGATACCGGCCGGTCGGTCAATCGGACCGGGCTAGAAGGCGGAGACCCCGGTCAGGGCGCGCCCGATGAGCAGCTTGTGGATCTGACTGGTGCCCTCGTACAACGTCATGACGCGCGCGTCCCGCAGCAGCTTCCCCGCCGGGTACTCGTCGATGTACCCGTACCCGCCGAACACCTGCAGCGCGTTGTTGGCGGCGCGCACCGCGGCCTCGCTCGCGTAGAGCTTCGCCACCGAGGACTCGGTGGCGAAGGGCAGCCCGCGGTCGATGTGGTCGGCGACCCGCCAGGTGAGGAGCCGGGCGGCGTCCACGTCCACGGCGATGTCGGATATCAGCTCCTGCACCAGCTGGTGGTGAGCGATCGGCTTGCCGAACTGCTCGCGCTCCCCCGCGTACGCCACGGCCGCGTCCAGGCACGCCTGGGCGATCCCGACACAGCCCGCCGCGACCGACATCCGGCCCTTGGCCAGGGCGGACATCGCGACCGAGAAGCCCTTGCCCTCGGGCGCGATCATCGCGGAGGCCGGTACGCGGACACCGTCGAGCACCAGCTCGGCGGTGGCCTGGCCGCGCAGCCCGAGCTTCCCGTGGATCTCCGTGCGGGTCAGCTCAGGGGTGTCGGTGGGCACCAGGAAGGCACTGACGCCCTTGTGACCCGGCGCCGTCGCGGGGTCGCCGGTGCGCGCGAAGAGCAGCACGACATCGGCCCAGGTGCCGTTGGTGATGAACATCTTCGAGCCGGTGATGACGTACGAGTCCCCGTCGCGCACCGCCCGCGTCGTCAGGTTCGCGGCGTCCGAGCCGGTACCGGGCTCGGTCAGCCCGAAGCAGCCGACCGCCTCACCGGACGTGAGCCGCGGCAGCCACGCGCGCTTCTGCTCCTCGCTCCCCCAGTACGCGATCGACTTGGCGACCAGCCCCAACGACACCGAGACGATGCCGCGCACGGCGGAGTCGCCACGCCCCAGCTCCTCGGTGACGAGGCAGTACGCGAGATGATCACCGCCCGAGCCGCCGTACTCCTCGTCGATGGTGAGCCCGAGGAACCCGAGCGCGCCGAGCTTCTTGACGATCCCCCGGTCCACACTCTCGGCGCGGTCCCACTCCACCACGTGCGGCGTGATCTCGCGCTCCGTGAAGTCCCTGGCGAGCTGCCGGACGGCGGTCTGCTCCTGCGAGAGCGCAAGGTCCACGGGGGGCACCTCCCATAAATTAGCACCGCTAGTTTTCAGTACGCAGGCCCTACTATGCGTGGCATGGCCCGCCCTCGCAAGCCCCTCCTGAACCGCGAACTCATCGTCGCCGCGGCGCTCACGCTCGTGGACACGGAAGGCCTGCAGGCGCTCTCGACCCGGCGGCTCGCGGCCGTACTCGGGGTCAGCGGGCCGTCGCTCTACAACCACTTCAAGGTCAAGGACGACATCCTGGACGCGGTCGCCGACACGGTCGTCTCCCAGGTCGATCTGTCGATGTTCCAGGGCGGCCCCGACTGGCGGACAGCGCTCCTGGAATGGGGCCGCTCCTACCGCGCGGCCCTCACCGCCCACCCCAACATCGTGCCGTTCCTCGCCCAGGGCCCCGGCCGCCGGCCGGCCGGCCTCCGCATGGCCGACGCCGTCTTCGGCGGCATGGTCGACGCCGGCTGGCCCCCCGCCCACGCGACCCGCATCGGCGCGCTGATGCGGTACTTCGTGGCCGGCTCGGCGCTCGGCTCCTTCGCCCGCGGCTTCGTCGACGACGCGGGAGCGTACGACCCGGCCGACTACCCGCACCTGGGCAGCGCGCATCTGCTGGCGGAACATCAGCAGCAGGTCGACGAGGGGGCTTTCGACCAGGGCTTGCAGGCCCTGGTCGACGGACTCTCCATCCAGTTCAAGGACGGCGGTTACGATGCCCCGCATGTCTGATGACGTGCGGGTGGAGTACCGGAAGTACGACGGATCGTTGCACTGGAACATGGCCATGCGCCGACTGGGCGAGGACGAGCACGGCGTCTGGCTCGGGGCGCCCAAGGGAAGCGTCTCGCGGAAGGGCCACGGCCCGGAGATCGTGTTCGCCGACGCGTACGTGCTGCTGTTCCCCCGCGAAGCGTGGTGGACCGGCACCTTCAACGCGGCGCCCCGCCGCACCGAGATCTACTGCGACATCACCACGCCGCCGCAGTGGCTCTCCCCCACCGAGGTCACCATGATCGACCTGGATCTCGACGTCATCCGCAAGCGCGGCGAGCCGACACCGCTCCTGGTGGACGAGGACGAGTTCGCCGAGCATCAGGTGCGCTACGGATATCCGGCCGACGTCATCGAGCAGGCCGCCGGAGCGGCGCAATGGCTCATGCAGCAAGTAGGCGACGGAGCCGAGCCGTTCACCACGGCCTACCGCGGGTGGCTCGCCCAGGTCGAGTAGAGACGGCGCGGCAGTCGATTTCGAACCGCCGCCCCGCAGGACCCGGGCACCGCACCCACCACGCACCATCAGTCGAAAACCACCAAAGCCCGGCCACCCCGCCCAGCCGTCATAGCCTCGAACGCCGCCGGGATGCCGTCCAGGCCAATGCGTTCCGTCACCATCGCGCCCAGGTCGAGACGCCCCGCCCGAATGTGTTCCGCGAGCACCGGCAGGTCCCTGGCCGGGTCGCTGTTCCCGTACACGCAGCCGGACAAGGTACGGCCGAAGTAGAACAGTTCCAGCGCGGAGAACGTGACCTGCTGGTCCTGGCCGCCGATGCCGACGACCGTCGTCCGCCCGCCGCGGCGGGTCGCCGACCAGGCGGTCCGGATGGTGTCGGCGCGGCCGACACACTCGATCGCGACGTCCGTCCCGTACCCGCCCGTCAGCTTGCGGATCCGCTTCGCGGTGTCCGACGTGCCGGAGGAGTCGTCGGAGGCGAGCACGAACTCGGTGGCCCCCGCCGCCCTCGCCAGTTCTTCCTTCGCCGGCGAGACGTCGACGGCGATCACCGGCCCGGCGCCCGCGATGCGGGCGGACTGCAGCACGGACAGCCCGACGCCCCCGACCCCGAAGACCGCGACCGACTCCCCGGCGCGGACCCGCGCGGCGTGGTGGACGGCCCCGTAACCGGTGAGGACCGCGCAGCCGAGCAGGGCGGCGTCCGTGAGCGGGATCCCGTCCGGCAGCGGCAGGATCGCGTTCTCAGGGACGACCGTCTCCTCGGCGAAGACGGCGGTGCCCAGGCCCGGGTACAGCTCGCTGCCGTCGGCGGAGAGCTTCGCGTACGGGACGGTGGCGGCGGCGCCGGCGTTGGCGCAGAGCCAGGGCTCGTCCAGGGCGCAGAAGTGGCAGGCCCCGCAGGAGGGCGCCCAGTTGAGGACGACGCGGTCGCCAGGAGCGACCGCCGTGACCCCCTCGCCCACCTCGATGACGGTCCCGGCACCCTCGTGCCCGAGGACGGCCGGGACGGGCTGGCGCAGGGTCCCGTTGGACAGCGACAGGTCGGAGTGGCAGACACCCGCGGCGGCGAGACGCACCCGGACCTGGCCGGGGCCCGGTGCCGGGATCTCGATCTCGGTGACGATCAGGGGCTGGCTGACGGCGGGAAGGACGGCGGCGCGGACCACGGGGTTCCTCTCGGACTCTCTGCTGGGACTGCTCGGGTCACCCGGCTCTGACGGTGTTCGGGCAGCCGGAAGCACGGTACTCAATCACTGCGGAACACCGGACGGGGGCCGGACCCGGAACCGGCCCTCGGAACCGAACCTGAGCACCGGACCGGAGAACCGGACCTCAGAACTGCAGCGACTTCGTCTGCAGGTACTCCGCCAGCCCATGGGCACCGAGCTCCCGGCCGACACCCGACTGCTTGTACCCGCCGAACGGCGCCAGCGGGTTGAACCGGCCGCCGTTGATGTCGACCTGCCCGGTGTCCATCCGGCGGGCGAAGGCCACGGCTTCGGACTCCTCGGCCGCCCAGACCGCGCCCGCGAGACCGTAGACGGTGCCGTTGGCGATGCGCAGGGCGTCGTCCTCGTCCTGGTACTTCAGGATCGCGACGACCGGGCCGAAGATCTCCTCCTGGGCGATGGTCATGTCCGGGGTGACGTCGGCGAAGACGGTCGGCCGGATGTAGTAGCCGTCGCCGAAGCCCTCGGGGGCGTCGGGCCCGCCCGCGACGACCCTGGCGCCCTCCTCGATGCCGCGCCGGATGTAGCCGCGGACCCGGTCGCGCTGTTTGGCGTTGACGACCGGCCCGAGCCGGTCCCCCGGCACGTACTTGGCGGCGGCGGCCGTGGCGATCTCCACGGCCTCGTCGTACCGGTCGGCGTCGACGAGCATGCGCGTCCAGGCGCTGCAGGTCTGGCCGGAGTTGGCGAAGACATTGCCGAGCCCCACGTTGACCGCCTTGGCGAGATCGGCGCTCGGCAGGATGACGTTGGCGGACTTGCCGCCGAGTTCGAGGGCGACGCGCTTGACGGCGGCGCCCGCGGTGGCGCCGATCTGCTTGCCGACGGCGGTGGAGCCGGTGAACGAGACGAGGTCCACGCCGTCGTGGGCGGCCAGCGCCTGTCCGGCGACCGGGCCGAGGCCGGTGACGAGGTTGAACACCCCGGCCGGGATGCCCGCCTCGTCGACGGCCTCGGCGAAGAGCTGCGCGGTGAGCGGGGTGTCCTCGGCGGGCTTGAGGACGATCGTGCAGCCGGCGGCGAGCGCGGGGGCGACCTTGGCGACGATCTGGTGCAGCGGGTAGTTCCAGGGCGTGATGGCGCCGACGACGCCCACCGGCTCCTGCAGGACGGTGGAGTTGCCGACCTTCTCCTCGAAGGCGTACGACGCGGCGAGCTGCGCGTACGAGCCGGCGACGGCGATCGGCAGGTCCGTGTGGACGGCGGCGGCGAAGCCGAGCGGGGCGCCGAGTTCGGCGCTGATCGTCCCGGCGATCTCCTCGCGGCGGGCGGCCAGCCGGTCGCGCAGCGCGCCGATGAGGGCGGCGCGGTCGGCGGGGGCCGTCGCGGCCCACGCGGGGAGCGCGGCGCGCGCGGCCCGTACGGCGGCGTCGACGTCCTGCGAGGTGCCGGCCGGCACGGATCCGATGACCTGCTCGTCCGCCGGATTGACCACCTCGATCGACTCGTGCCCGGCGGCGGGGCGCCAGGCCCCGTCGATGTACATGCCGTCGTGAGCCTTCACGTCGTCGTCCTCCCGGTAGGGGGCGGGTCTGCCTGACCCACCCAAACTAGCGCCGTTAGTTTTCGCACGCCAGAGGCCCTTCCGTGCTCTGGCTCACGTGCGGACCCACGCCCGCGCGCCGCCCTGACAGGACGGATCGGGCGACCGCCCACGCCCGCCGGACGGAGATCAGTCACCGCCCGGGAGACCCGGGAGACCCGGCACACCCGGCAGCGCCGAGACCTGCACCGGGAAGCCGTTGAGGACGGCCGTGCCGGAGAGCGGGTCGAGGCGGCTGCCGTCCAGGAGTTGGTTGACGTTGACCCCGGGGTGCAGCCCTGCCGTGGCGAGCCGGGTGCCGCCGCGGTCGTGGCCCCAGCCGTGCGGCAGGCTGACCACGCCCGGGCGTACGGCGTCGGTGACCTCGACCGGTGCCTCGATCTCGCCGCCGTCGCCCTTCACCAGGGCGGTCCCCCCGTCCGCGAGCCCGAACCGGGCCGCGTCCTCGGGGTGGACCTGCAGGGTGCACAGGTTGGTGCCGCCGGAGAGCGCCGGCAGGTTGTGCATCCAGCTGTTGTTGGAGCGCAGGTGGCGGCGGCCGATGAGGACGGGCCCCGAGGCCCGTTCGGTCAGGGAGCGCAGCAGCCGCGGCACGTCGGCGGCGATCGGCGCCGGGGCGAGTTCGATCCGGCCCGACGGGGTGCGGAGCACCTCGGGGATGCGGGGGGCGAGCGGACCGAGGTCGATGCCGTGCGGCTGGGCGAGGACCTTGTCGAGGGTGAGGCCGTACGGGCCGAGGCGGAGCATGAGGTCGAGCCGCCGCTCATATCCGGTCCGGCCGCCGAGCCGGGCCGCCAGCTCGGCCGGGTCGCCGCCGTGCAGCGGCGAGAGCGGGTCGGCGGTCGCGCGGGCGAGCAGCCGGACGATGGCCTGTTCGTCCACGGCGGCGGGGTCCGCGTCCGGCCCGGCGCCGGACAGGATCTGGACCAGCCGGGCGTAGATCTCGGGCTCGCCGGGGCGGCCGTCCTCCAGTTCCACGACCGGGCGGCTGTACCGCACGGTGTTGCGGACGGCGAGCGTGGAGAAGGCGAAGTCGTAGTGCGCGCTCTGCGTCGGCCGCGGCGGCGGCAGGACGACGTGGGCGTGCCGGGAGGTCTCGTTGAGGTACGGGTCGACGCTGACCATGAAGTCCAGCCCGGCCAGCGCCCGGTCGAGGCGGTGGCCGTCGGGCGCCGAGAGCACCGGGTTGGCGGCGAGGGCGATGACGGCCCGGACGCGGCCTTCGCCGGGGGTGTCGATCTCCTCGGCGAGGGCGGTGCTGGGGAGTTCGCTCTTCACCTCGGGGTGGCCGGAGACCCGGCTGTGCCAGCGGCCGACGGTGAAGCCCTTGCCGGGCGCGGCGGGCCGGGGTGCCCGTGCGGTCGGGGAGAGCGGGAACATGGCGCCGCCGGGCCGGTCGAGGTTGCCGGTCAGCACGTTGAGCACGTCCACGAGCCAACTGCACAGGGTGCCGAACTCGACGGCGGTGCTGCCGAGCCGCCCGTAGACGGCGGCGCTGGGCGCGGCGGCCAGTTCGCGGGCGAGGGCGCGGATCTCGGCGGCCGGCACCTCGCACACGCCCTCGACGGCCTCCGGGGTGAAGGCGGCGGCGAGCGCGCGTACCTCCTCCACGCCGGTCACCTGGTCCGTGAGCGCGCCGAGATCGGTGAGGCCCTCGGCGAACAGCACCTGCACGACGGCGAAGAGCAGCGCGGCGTCGGTGCCCGGCCGCAGCGAGACGTGCCGGTCGGCGACCTCCGCGGTGCGGGTGCGCTTGGGGTCGATCACGGTGATCCGTCCGCCGCGCCGACGCAGCGCTTTCAGCTTGCCGGGGAAGTCGGCGGCGGTGGCCAGACTGCCGTTGGAGACCAGCGGGTTCGCACCGATGATCAGCAGATGATCGGTACGGTCCAGGTCGGGAACCGGGATCGCGTTCGGGTCGCCGAAGAGATAGCCGCACGCGACGTGCTTGGGCATCTGGTCCAGGGTGCTGGCGGAGAAGATGTTGCGGCTGCGCAGCGCGCCGACGATCTGCGCGGGGTAGAGGCCGCCCGCGACGGTGTGGACGTTGGGGTTGCCGAGGACGACGCCGACGGCGTCGGGCCCGTGCGCGGCGGTGACCGCGCCGAGCCCGGCGGCGACGGCGGCGAACGCCTCGGCCCAGCCGGTCTCGACGAGCCGGCCGTCCTGGCGTACGAGGGGGCGGCTCAGCCGGTCGGGGTCGGCGTCGAGGGCGCCGAAGGTCGCACCCTTGGGGCAGATGAAGCCGGCGCTGAACACGTCGTCGCGGTCGCCGCGGGCGCTCGTGACCGTGTCACCGTCAAGGGTGAGTGTCAGACCGCAGGTGGCCTCGCACAGCGGGCAGATACGCAGGGCGGTACGGGTCATCGGGCTCTCCTGGGACGACGGCAGCGCACGTACAGGCGAGCATACCGACCGGTATGCATGTGGGAACCCCCAGGACGGCCCCAATCGGGGCGAGGGCTCGACGAACCGGCCTGCCGTCCAAGAGAGGCGGCCTACCGTGCGAGATAAGCGCGCAGCATGCGTTTAGTCTCGGCGATCACGGCCGGATCCCCCGCCGGATCGGTACGGAAGGCCAGCTGGAGCAGGGCGTCGGCGGCCTCCACGCTGATCACGAAGGTGAGCCGGGCGTACGCGTCCGCCGGGTCGAGGCCCAGCCGCCCGGCGAGCAGTTCCAGCAGCCGGTCGGCGACGTGGCGATTGGGCTCGGATTCGCCGGGGATGCCGAAGTCGACGAGCTCGAAGCCGGGGGTGACGCCCTTCATCGCGATGTACTCGTCGACGACCACCCCGACGGCGACATCGAGCGACAGCGGCCCGGCACCGGCGCCCGCCCCGGGCGCCGCCCCGCCTCCCGGTTCCGCGAGGCGGGCCGTGACGCGGTCCAGGTACCGGTCGAGATTGCGCTGCGCCAGGGCGTCGGCCATCGCGCGCTTGTTGGAGAAGAACCGGTAGACGGAGCCGATGGGGACGCCGGCGCGTACGGCGACCGCGCGGGTGCTGAGGCTCTCGTACCCGGCCTCGTCCAGCAGCTGGGCGCAGGCGTCGAGGATGCGGCTGAGGCGTTCGGTGCTGCGCTGCTGCACCGGGGTTCGGCGGAGCCCTTGGCCGGTCACGGCACACCCTCCTTTTCCGGCCACCCTAGCGGCGGCGGGGTCCAAGGTCATTGACGGTTCGCCGGTCCCATTCCTATGGTCGACCATAGGAATGGGACAACGGCACCGGGAGCGCACGATGGGCAACACGCACGACACGGACCTCACGTACTCCCCCGGTTTTGGGAACGAGCACGTCAGCGAGGCGGTGCCCGGAGCACTGCCGATCGGCCGGAACTCTCCGCAGCGCGCCCCGCTCGGCCTGTACGCGGAGCAGCTCAGCGGCACCGCGTTCACCGAGCCCCGGCACCAGAACCGCCGCAGCTGGCTGTACCGGATCCGCCCCTCGGCCGCGCATCCGCCGTTCCGCCGGGTCGACAACGGCGCGCTGCGCAGCGCGCCCTTCCTCGACGTGGAACCGGACCCCAACCGGCTGCGCTGGAGCGCGCCCGCGCTGCCGGACGTCCCCACGGACTTCGTCCAGGGCCTGGTCTCCGTCGGCGGCAACGGTGACGTGCTGCGCCGCGAGGGCATCGGCATCCACTGGTACGCGGCCAACACGTCGATGGCGGACCGGGTCTTCTCGTCCTCCGACGGCGAGTTCCTGATCGTGCCCGAGCACGGCACCCTGCTGCTCCGCACCGAGCTGGGCCTGCTCCAGGCCGGCCCCGGCGAGGTGGCCTTGATCCCGCGCGGGATGCGCTTCCGGGTGGAACTGCTGGACCCGACGGCCCGCGGCTATGTCTGTGAGAACTACGGGCAGGCGTTCCGGCTCCCCGACCTCGGCCCGATCGGGGCGAACGGGCTGGCCAACGCACGGGACTTCCTGGCGCCCGTGGCCGCCTTCGAGGACCGTGAGGAACCGGTCGAGGTGATCAACAAGTTCGGCGGCAACCTCTGGGCCGCGACCTACGACCACTCGCCGCTCGATGTCGTCGGCTGGCACGGCAACCTGGTCCCGTACGTCTACGACCTGCGGCGCTTCAACGTCCTGGGGTCGCTGAGCTACGACCACCCGGACCCGTCGATCTTCACCGTGCTGACCGCCCCCTCCGACACCCCCGGGCTGGCCAACGCCGACTTCGTGGTCTTCGCACCGCGCTGGCTGGTCGGCGAGGACACCTTCCGCCCGCCGTACTTCCACCGCAATGTCATGAGCGAGTTCATGGGCCTGATCGAGGGCGCGTACGACGCGAAGGCCGAGGGATTCGTCCCGGGCGGCGCCTCGCTGCACAACATGATGTCGGCGCACGGCCCGGACCGCGCCACCTTCGACAAGGCCAGCGCCGCCGAGCTGAAGCCGCAGAAGGTCGACGACGGGCTGGCGTTCATGTTCGAGACCCGCTGGCCCGTCGTACCGACCAGCGGCGCGCTCGCCGCCGATCACCGGCAGGAGGGTTACGACGAGGTGTGGCAGGGCCTTGAGCGGCACTTCCCCACCTCATGACCGCCTTCGCCCCGGACTCGATCGTCCTCAACCGCAAACTGCCGCTGTGGTACCAGGTCTCGCAGTCGCTGCGCGCCTCGATACTGGGCCGCCGGCCGGACGCCCCGCTGCGGCTGCCGACCGAGGACGACCTGGCCGGCCACTACGGCGTGAGCGTGCTGACGATGCGGCAGGCCCTCAAGGAGCTGGAGACGGAGGGGCTGATCAGCCGGCACCGGCGGCGCGGCACCTTCATCGAGCCGACCGCGCTGCGCGGCGCGCCGGTCCGGCTGCTGGGCTCGGTCGACGCGATCGTGGCCCAGCAGTCGGGTGAGCACACCGCGGTGCTCGGGCACGGGACCGCGCCGGTGCCGTCCTGGGCCGCCGAGCACTTCCCCGATCTGGCGGAGGCGGCCTTCTTCCGGCGGCTGCGCTGCGAGGAGAGCGGCGAGCCGACCAACTGGGCGGAGAACTCCGTCCGTCCGGAACTCGCCGAGCGCATCGATCTGGCCGATCTCGAACGGTGGCCGATGACGAAGGTCCTGCGGGACGCGCTCGGCGTGCGGATCAGCCGCATCACCGACACGGTGGAGGCCCGGCTGGCGGACCCGGAGACGGCGCGGCTGCTCCAGGTCCCGCTGCTCAGCCCGATCCTGCACTACACCGGGGTGACGTACGACGATTCGGGCCGCGCGGTGGACGTGGTGCGGATCCACTACCGGGGGGACCGGTTCTCGTTCACCGTGACGATGGAGGCGCGCTGACACCGGGCGCCCGTCGCTTTGCTGTCGGTGGCAATCCGCACAGGTCGCGCTTCCCGGGTGGCGGTGCGGCCGCGAGCGCGGCTCAGTACGATGCCGACGGTGGGAAGCGCATCCGCGAATCCAGGCGCTGGGGAGGCCCGTGACGTGACGCCGCCACGAGCTGCCGGCTCCAACTCCGGGGCGGGCCATGGCGCTCCCGTGCTCGCCGATCTGATGCCGTGGTCCGTGCCGCCGCTGCTGTACGGGCGGTCCTGGGCGGTGGCGCCCGACGCGAAGGCGCTGCGGGCCCGCTGGGACGCGCTGCTGGCGGCGCCGGACGACGCGGAACGTGAGCGGCTGCTGCGTCCGAGCCGGGCCCGCGGACTGCACACCCCGGCGCCCCAGCTCGCGGTCCCGGGACGGGACGGGCCGCCTGCGGCCACCACCCGGCTCGCCCGCGAGAGCGGGCCGTGCCCTGATCCGGTCCGCGTCCTGCACGGCGCCTTCGACCTGCAGTGGCTGATCCCCGACCACCGGCTCATCGACGCCGCCCGCCCGGAGCTGTGGCGGGTCGCCGACGAGCGGCAGATCTTCGCCGTGGAGCAGGCCCGGCTCCCGAACGTCCCCGGTCCCGCACTGGCGTTCGGCGCCGTGCTGCCCGACGGCCGGTCCCCCGCTGGGAAACCGGGCCGGATCCGGCCGCTGTACCGGCGGCCCGGCGGGCAGGACCCGAACTTCGCGCCCGGCCTGACCGAACTGCTCGGTGAGCTCCTCGGTCTGCCGGTGGGCGCCGAGGACCTCCTCGCCTGGATCACCGTCGCGAGTCTGCCCGCCCGGGACCAGCGGGACGGTGTCGTGGTGCCGCTCACCCGCGACCCGGAACTCTGGCTCGCGGCCGTCGAGCTGGGCCGTACGTCGATCTGGCTGCACACCCGGGGCGAGCGCTGCGCGGATCCCGCCGTGGGCCGGCCCGCCGGCCATCCCCGGCTGCCCGGCGGCCGGCGCCCGTACGTGCGCGCGCCGCTTCCCCCCGCGCCACGGGCCGGGGAGCTGGAGTACGACCCGGAGGAGGAGGCGCTGCGGATCGGGGACGGGCTGGTCTCACCGGTGCCGGCCGCCGCCTGGGAGTTCCACGCGGGCGGGGTGCGGGTGCTGGAGGCCTGGTACGAGCGGCGGACGGCCGTCGCGGCCCCGGGGACGCTGGAGGCGCTCCGCCCCGCGCGCTGGACCCGGGAGACGACCACGGAGCTGCTCGAACTCGTCACCGTGCTCACGCTGCTGGCCGCGCTCCGTCCGGAGCGGCGGAAGCTGGCGGAGCGGCTGGCGGCGGAACCGGGGTCGCGGCGGGCGCGCGCGGCGGGGATCTCCGCCGACGCGCTGCGCCTCGCGGGGGTGCTGCCCGCTCCCGCGGGAGCACGGCGCCCCGCCTCGGTGCTGGACCATCACGAGGAAGGGCCGGACGGTCAGTTCGCGTTGCTGTGAACCGTGGGCCGAGGCGCACAGGTCGGCTCGCACGGTGGCACGTTCGGACGGCGCGGGTGGTCGCCACAGGTGTCCGAACGCACGCGGACGCGCGTAGAGCTCCTGCCGTTCACGGCGAGCACACCGCAACGCCGCTGGCCGCAGCGCTGTGCCGGGACGGTGTGACCGCCGGAAGGTGGGATCAGCCGCGGCTGCCGAACAGCGAGCGCCGCAGGCGTCGCAGAGGCGCGAACAGCGACACCCGTGCACTGCGGCTCGCCTTGGTGCGCGCCGAATCCCGCGATGTCAGCTCCCGCATCAGCAACGTCGCCTCCGCACTCTCGCGGTGCGGTACGGCAGGGCCGCCCAGTATCGCGAGATGACGGTCCAGACGTGTGCTGGTCGTGCTGCTTCCGCAGTTGATGGCAGGCACTCTCGGCCTGCTTCGCATAGCTATTTGTTCCATGACACTCCCCACCCGTACGAGGGCACCCGGCCCGGGCAGGGTAACCCTATCGCCCCGACGCGTCACCTGCGCATCCCAGGTCCCGGATTCACCTTCCGGTCCTGGGTGTTGACGACTGAACAGCGAATTGCCGCCGCACGCAAGGCAGTTGGCGGCCACCCGACAGCCGGAGCCTACCCCCGGCCGCTCCCACCATCATCGCCGGGACCGGCTTCAACCACGCGTGCTTGAGGTAGATTTCCTCCGAATCACTCCGGTTACGGGCGGGGGTTCGCACATGAGCGAAGGCACGGGCGGTGAGCGGGTGCTCGCGGACCGCTACCGGCTGATCGGCGAACTCGGCCGCGGCGGCATGGGCGTCGTGTGGCGGGCCCGCGACGAACTGCTCGGCCGGGAGGTCGCGGTCAAGGAGGTGCGGGCGCCCGCCGGCCTCGACGAGCGCGAGGTGCGGCAGCTGTACGCCCGCCTGGAGCAGGAGGGCCGGGCTGCGGCCCGGATCATCCACCCGAACGTGATCACGGTGTACGACGTGGCGGTGGCCGGCGGCGCGCCGTGGATCGTCATGGAGCTCGTCCGGGGGCTGACCCTCGCCGACGTCCTCGACGCGGACGGCCCGATGACCCCGCGGCGGGCGGCGGACATCGGCGCGCACGTCCTGGCCGGTCTGCGCGCGGCGCACGCCGCGGGGGTGCTGCACCGGGACGTGAAGCCCGGCAACGTCCTGATCGCCAATGACGGCCGGGTCGTCCTCACGGACTTCGGCATCGCGATGATCGAGGGCACCGCGGCGCTGACCCGCACCGGCGAGCTGATCGGATCGCCGGAATACCTCGCACCCGAGCGGGCCATGGGGAACGCCCCCGGGCCGGAGTCGGACCTGTGGTCCCTGGGGGTGCTGATCTACCGGTCGGTGGAGGGGGCGTCGCCGTTCCGCCGCGATTCGGCGTTGAGCACGCTGCGCGCGGCCGTCGACGACGAACTGCCCGAGCCGCGCCGGGCGGGGCCGCTGGGTCCGGTGCTGGAGGGGCTGCTGCGCAAGCGCCCGGCGGACCGCATCAGCGGGAGCGAGGCCCAGGAGATGCTGGACGCTGTTGCGGCCGGCCGCACCGGGCCGCCGTCCACCGGGTATCCCCCGGCCGCTTCCGGCTCCTCGCCCCGGACGAAGCCGCTACCGCAACCGCTGCCGCGACCGGTGCCGCAGCCGATGCCGCAGCCGATGCCATCCGGCGGGACCGGCGGCCCGACACCGCCGACCGTCCCGGGGTACGGATCCCCGTACGGGCCGGGGCCCTCGTCCTACGGCGCCGAGCCGGATCCGACGCGGCGCCGGCGGGTCGCGACGGTGCTGGCGGCGGGGGCGCTGGTGCTCGCCCTGACGGCGGGCGTGGTGGCCTGGACGCTGCTGGACCACGGGACGGAGGACGACAAGGCGTCCACCGGCGGGACCGGAGCGAGTTCGAGCAGCAGTACCCCGTCCACCGGCACGGGAACGTCCACGACCCGGACCACTCCGCCGACGACCACGGCGGGTCCGACGGTCACGACGACCACGGCGTCCCCTTCGTCGTCCGGCATTCCGGTCGTCAAGGTCACCATCAAGGTGACCGCCGAGCGGGAGAGTTATACGGGGCCATGCCCGGCGCCGTCCGGCCAGGCACCGGAGTTCACCGCGGTGATCACGGTGGACCGCACTCCGGCGACGGTGGTGTTCCGCTGGACGACGGACAGCGGCCGCAACTCCGACCCCGGGTGGAAGACCGCCGAGTTCGCCGCGGACGGCCCGAAGTCCCGGACGTACCAGCACACCGAGCTGTCGTTCGAGGCGGGCAAGCAGAGCACCGACCGGATCGTGGTGGAGGTCGGGGCCCCGAAGCAGTTCCGGTCCGACCCGGTGTCGTTCACCGTGGACTGCCGACCGGATCCGCCGACGTCGACGACGCCGGCGGCCGGGGTGAACGGTACGGATCGGTCAGCGCATCGGTCAGCGCATCAGGCGGCGGAGCTGAACGCGGGCAGGTAGCCGCCGGACTGGCCGGCCGCCTTGGGGTGGTAGGACTCGTCGATCGGGAACGTCAGGCTGTTCAGCCAGGGTGATCCCGAGCAGAGTTCGTGCCCGGTGAAGGTGCCGCGCACATCGGCGAAGCTGAAGCCGTGGTTGGCGGCGCGCTTGGCCGTCACGGTGTCGAGCTCGTCGGCCGCGCCGTTGATCGCGGCACGGGAGGTGTCACTGAGCCCGCCCCAGCAATTTCCGTTGATCTTGTAGAAGTGCGGGTAGCCCACCACGACCACATGGGCGTTGGGGGCCTTGGCGTGGATCGCGTCGTATACGTTGTCGAGGAGACCGGGGAGGGTGTTGTCCGCGTAGGTGCGAGCCTGCGCGATCCGGGCCAGACAGGTGCTCTCGGAGTTGAGCACACAGGTGGTCATGACGTCGGAGAAGCCCGCGTCATTGCCGCCGATGCTGATGCTCACCAGTCCGGTGGACGCGTTGAGCGGACCGAGCTGGTTGTTGAGGACGTCACCGGTACGGGCACCGGAGCAGGCGGTGAAGGCGAACGAGGACGGGGCGTGGGCCGCCGACCACAGTGCGGGATAGGCCTTGGTACTGCGCTTGCAGTCACCGCTGGAGCTGTCGTAGCTGCCGGCGCCGACGCCTGCGGAGTACGAGTCTCCGAGGGCTGCGTACGAGGGCGCCGCGGCGTGCGCGGGGGCCGCGCCGATGAGCGCGAGGCCAGTGGTGAGGATCAGCGCGGATACGGCTGATGCCAACCGGGACAGTCTCATGGAACCTCCCTGGGCAGGATCTCTGCGAGACCTGTTGTACCCGCCGGTAACCCACGGGGGGAAGTGTCCTGACCATGAATCTTTGTCGTGTGCATTGCATTCATATGAAACGTCCGTAACGCCTCAACTCCACGCCGACCAGGCCGCGTCCAAACCTCTTCCAGGCCTCGTTCCGGCCTCGTTCCGTGCCGCGTTTCCGGCCTGGTTCAGGGGTTGATTTCCGGCCCGGAAAAGCACTGGGCGGATGCGGCCCCCGTGCCGGATCATGGGCCGCATGTCCGCAAAGCCCCATGACCCGAGGAGGCCTGTGCCGCAGAGCCTGCCCGACCCCGCACACGCCCGGCACGCCCCGCGCCCGCCGCACCGCGCGGTACCCGTCCATCTGCGCCTGGACGACAGCGATTCGCCGTCCGACGTCGTCGACGCGCTCTTCCTCGGGCGCTTCACCTCCGGCGAGCAGCCGTACTCCCGCGGCGCGTCCCTGGAGAACGTCAAGTCCGGCCTGACGCTGATCCCGTCGGACGCCGCCGTGCTGCGCCAGGCCCGCGACAAGGACCGCAGCGCCACGCTCGCCGAGGGCGACGGCTGGACGATCCTGATCTCCCGCTGGAACCGCGGCGCGGACGTCACGGTCGCCGCCGTCACCGACGAACTGGCCGATCAGGTGCTCGCGCGGGCCGTCGAGGACGCCGAGGACGAGCCCGAACCCCAGCCCGAGACCGTGAACATGGGCTTCTGGTACGTCTCACCGCGCCGCGGCCCGCACCGCACCACCCGGCAGATCTCCGCCGCCACCTGGGAAGAGCTCCGCGGCAACTACACGGCCCCGGTGGCCGAGGCCATGGACGGCCTCATGAAGCTCACCAAGGACGACATCACCGGCCGGCTGCTGCTCCTGCACGGCCCGCCCGGCACCGGCAAGACCTCGGCGCTGCGCACCCTGGCCCGCTCCTGGCGCGACTGGTGCCAGGTGGACTGCGTCCTTGACCCCGAGCGGCTCTTCAACGACGTCGGCTATCTGATGGACATCGCCATCGGCGAGGACGACGGCACGGCCGGCGGCCGCTGGCGGCTGCTGCTCCTGGAGGACTGCGACGAACTGATCCGCGGTCAGGCCAAGCACCAGACCGGCCAGGCGCTCTCCCGGCTGCTCAACCTGACCGACGGCCTGCTCGGCCAGGGCCGCAACGTGCTCGTCGGCATCACCACCAACGAGGACCTGGAACGGCTGCACCCCGCCGTCGTCCGGCCGGGCCGCTGCCTGTCGCGGATCGAGGTCGGCCCGCTGACCCGCGACGAGTCCGCCGCCTGGCTCGGCACCACCGAGGGCATCGGGCGCGAGGGCGCCACCCTCGCCGAGCTGTACGCGCTGCGGCGCGGCGCCGGCTCCACCATCCCGGCTCCGGCCCCGACCTCGGACGGTCTGTACCTCTGATCGGTACCGGGTTCGGGTGGGGCTTCGGCCGGGTGTCGCGGACGTCGCAGGTGCGGCGCGCGCCCCGGAGCGAGGACCTGCCCAACGGCGGGGGCCTGTCCGTCGGAGGGGGCGTGCCCGCCGGAGGGGGCCTAGCTGTCGTAGGCGGCGCGCAGCGCTTCCTGGACGGCGGCGAGGGCGGCCGTGCGGTCCAGCCCGAGGCGGTGAGCGCGCTGCGCGAACTCCGCGGCGGCGGCAGCGGCCTGGCGCTCGGCGGCGTCGCCGGCGGCGGCGACGAAGGTGCCGTTCCGGCCGCGGGTCTCGACGACGCCGTCGGCCTCGAGGGCGCGGTAGGCCTTGGCGACCGTGTTGGCCGCGAGGCCCAGCTCCTCGGCGAGGCCCCGGACGGTCGGGAGCTTGTGGCCGACGGGGAGTCGGCCGGTGCGCGCCTGATCGGCGATCTGCTCACGCACTTGCTCGAAGGGGGCGGTGGCCGCGTCGGCGGCGACGGTGATCCTCAGGCTCATGGCGGCGATCCTGGCACAACGGGCCCGGCCGACGAGTTCACCCACGACCAGGTCGGCGCGCGTCAGCTCCGGTCCGGTTCCGTGTCCGCCCCGGTGCGCGTGCGCTGATAGTGGCGGGCGACCCGGGCCCGGTTGCCGCACGCCGGCTTGCACCATTCCTGCCGGCCGTGTCCCTTGACGAAGTAGCGCACGCAGCGCGGTGCCGTGCAGGCCCGCAGCAGTTCCCGTTGCGGACCCGCCAGGAACTCGATGGCGGCACGGGCCAGAGCGGCGACGATCCGCACCCCCGGGTCGTCTGCGGTGGACAGCAGCCGGACGGCCGGAGTCTCACCCTGAAGCCAGACCAGCTGAGGGGCGACCGGTTCACCCGCGGCCGCGGAGTTGAGCCGGTCGAGTGCCTGCTCGGCGGGCAGGAGGCGGTCGGCGTCCGCGCGGCTCGGCGGGGCGGGGCTCACGGCCAGGGCAAAGAGCGCCCGGACCGCCTGCCGGAGGGCGACGACACGGTCTCTGAGCTCCTCGTCCGCGGCGAATTCCGCGCCGGCGGCGCTGTGCACGGAGAGCAGGCCGGCCCACTCCTGGATCCAGCGGGTCGTCTCCTCGACGGTGGTGAGGTCGTCGGCGACGCCGCCGTCCCCGTCGTGCCGGACGGTGCTCACCAGCTCCAACGCCAGCTGACGTGCCATGGATCTCCCCTCTCCACCGCGGATCCGGCCGTTCGACGACCTCACCCCAGCCTACGACCCCTAATGAGGGAGAAGGGCTCTCTCATTAGGGCGCGAGCCTCACGAAGGCAGC
The DNA here is from genome assembly GCF_027158125.1 of Streptomyces sp. H39-C1. Taxonomy (NCBI): domain Bacteria; kingdom Bacillati; phylum Actinomycetota; class Actinomycetes; order Kitasatosporales; family Streptomycetaceae; genus Streptomyces; species Streptomyces sp. H39-C1. The sequence continues at coordinate 68,913 of NZ_JAPVLS010000011.1, read as the reverse complement.
CCGAGGTTGCGGTACCTGGCCCGCCGGGCGGCCAGCCGTTCGCCGCGGTCACGGGCCCGCAGAGCGGCCAGCTCGGTACCGAGCAGAGCGCCGAGGCGGGTGAGGAACTCGCCGGGGTCGTCCGCCGCGTCGGGAGTCTCCTCGACGATGGTGTCGACGATCCGGTTGGCGAGCAGATCGGCGGAACTCACGCCCTGCCGCTCCGCGACCTCGAACGCCCGGTCCGTCGTGCGGTAGAGGATCGCCGACGCGCCTTCCGGCGGGAGCGGCGAGAGCCAGGCGTGCCGGGCGGCGATGACGCGGTCGGCGGGCAGCAGCGCCAGGGCGCCGCCGCCGGCGCCCTGGCCGAGCAGCAGACAGAGGGTCGGTGCCCGGAGGGTGACGAGGTCGGCGAGGCAGCGGGCGATCTCCCCCGCGAGGCCGCCCTCCTCCGCCTCCCGGCTGAGCGCCGCACCCGCGGTGTCGATGACGGTGAGCAGCGGCAGGTCGAGTTCGGCCGCGATCCGCATACCGCGCCGCGCCTCCCGCAGCCCGGCCGGACCCAGCGGGGCGGGCCCCGCCTCGTCCGGGCGCCGGTCGTGGCCGAGCACGACGCACGGCGTCGGCCCGAACCTGGCCAGCGCGAGCAGCAGTCCGGGGTCACGTTCCCCCGCGCCGGTACCGCTCAGCGGGGTGACCTCCCGCCCGGCGCCATCCAGCAGCGCCCGCAGTCCCGGCCGGTCCGGGCGGCGCGAGCGCCGGATCGAGTCGGCGGTGGAGACCTCGGCAACCGTGCCCGCCCGCCGGTCGGCACCGGAAACAGCCTCCACGTCATCACCCGCCTCACCGCACAGCACGTCCAGCGCCCGCGCCGCGACCCCGGCCAGCTGTCCCGCCGGAAGCACGGCGTCGACCAGGCCGTTGGCCAGCAGGTTCTCGGCGACCTGGACACCGGCCGGGAACGGCTCGCCGTACAGCGCCTCATGGACCCGCGGACCGAGAAACCCGATCAGCGCCCCCGGTTCCGCGGCCGTGACATGGCCCAGCGATCCCCACGACGCGAGCACCCCGCCGGTGGTCGGATGCCGCAGGTACACGAGGTAGGGCAGGCCGGCCGCCTTGTGGTCGGTGATGGCGGCCGCGACCTTGACCATCTGCAGGAAGGCGATGGTGCCCTCCTGCATCCGCGTACCGCCGGAGGCCGGGGACGCGAGCAGCGGCAGCCGCTCCCGCGTCGCCCGCTCCACCGCGGTCACCAGCCGCGTCCCGGCCGCCACCCCGATCGACCCGCCGAGAAACCCGAACTCCCCCGCGATCAGCGCCACCCGCCGACCCCGGATCCGTCCCTCACCCGTGACGACGGATTCATCGAGTCCGGTCCGCAGCCGCGCCTTCTCCACATCGGCCCGGTACTCCGCCGCCTCGGGCAGCACGGTGACGGGCTCGTCCCACCGACGCCAGCTGCCTGCGTCGACGACGGCCTCGATCAGTTCCAGCGCGGCAGGCCGTCGGCTCGGTTCAGTCATGCCGCCACCCTGCCACGGCCGATCACCGGGGCGCGTTCTTAATCAGCTCTCAGGGGCCCCTTAACGCGCCCATAAAGATCGGGTTTTCGCAGTTGGCGGCGGGGTTCTGACGGTTCTTCGGGGCTAGCGTGCTGCTCGTTGGGCCCGTGCCACCGTCGAAGGAGACCCCCGGAATGACCGTACGTCGCAAGGCTGCCGCAGTCGCTGTCATGGGCTTCGGGCCGCTGGTGCTGACCGGCCTGGCCTCCGCTCCCGCGAGCGCGCACGGCTCGATGTCGAACCCGGTCAGCCGGGTGTCCGCCTGCTACGCGGAGGGTCCGGAGAGTCCGCGGTCCGCCGCGTGCAAGGCCGCTGTCGCGGCGGGCGGGACGCAGGCGCTCTACGACTGGAACGGGATCCGGGACGGCGAGGCGGGCGGGCGGAGCCGGTCCAAGGTGCCGGACGGAAAGCTGTGCAGCGCCGGCAACACGGAGTTCAAGGGGCTCGATCTGGCGCGGGCGGACTGGCCCGCCACGGCCATGAAGAGTGGTTCCTTCACCTTCAAGTACCGGGCCACCGCCCCGCACAAGGGCTCCTTCGACCTGTACATCACCAAGGACGGCTACGACCCGTCGAAGCCGCTGAAGTGGTCCGACCTGGAGGCGAAGCCGTTCGCGTCCGTCACCGATCCGACGCTCAAGGACGGCAGTTACACGTTCTCCGGCAAGGTGCCGCAGCGCACCGGCCGCCATCTGATCTACAGCGTCTGGCAGCGCTCGGACAGCCCCGAGGCCTTCTACACCTGCTCGGACGTGGTCTTCGGCAAGGACTCCGGCGGCTCGGCGCCGGCGCCGGCCACTCCCTCGCACAGCGCCACGCACAGCGCGCCGGCCACCATCGCGCCGTCGGCGGCCGCGTCCGCGCCGTCCGAGGCGCAGATAGCCGCGGGCGCCTCGCAGTCCACCGTCCACCACGACCACACGGCGGCGACCATGCCCGCCGCGGGCGGCAACGCGCCGCAGACCGACGGCTCCGCCGCGCCCACCACGCCTGCCGCCGGCACGAATCTCGCCGAGACCGGCGGCTCCAGCAGTACGGGGCCGCTCGCCATCGGCGGAGCCGCGGTGATCGCGGCCGGGGCCACGGTGCTGCTCGCGACCGTCCGTCGCAGGGCTACCGCGGCGGGACGTCGCCGCTCCTGACGACCGCTCCCCCTTACCCGGGGCGGCTGCCGCCCCCCGGGCAGGGGCACTGCTGTGTCATGGGCACCCGCAGCGGTCGGCTACCGGTTGGTCGGCTACCAGTTGGGACGGATCGGGCCGCCCGGCGCCAGCCGGGCCAGGTCGTCCCGCAGGGCCTGCAGCCGGCGCTCGCCGAGGAGGGCGGCCCAGGGGCGTACGGCGTCGGCGGCGGCCGCCTCCGCGGCGCGGGTGCAGGCCCAGCCGCGGTCGGTGAGAACGACGAGACGGGCGCGGGCGTCGTCCGGGTGCGGGCGGCGCTCCACGTAGCCCTTGCCGACGAGTTCCTCGACCATCTGGCTCGCCGCCTGGCGGCTGACGCCGAGGTGTTCCGCCAGGTCGGCGGCGGTCGCGCCGCCCGGTGCCAGCCGGGCGAAGGCGAACCCGTGGGCGGGCCTGAGGTCGTCGAAGCCGCGGGCGACGACACCTTCGTGGATCACGGCGGTGAGACCGCCGGCCGCGGCGAGCAGGGTCGCGGTCAGGCTCATGGCGTCAGCGTTGTTCACGGGAACAGCTTGACACACTACGCAAGCTGCTTGACTATATTGTCAAGCAACTTGCTCAAGCAGGTTGACCATATGGAGGTACGCCATGCCTGTTGTCACCGCAACCGAAGCCGTCGTCCACGAGATGCACGGCGTCCGTTTCGTCTCGTACATCCTGCCCGCGCACGGCAGCGAGGAGCTGTGCGCCTGGCGCGGCGAGATACCCGGCGGCACCGCGGGGCTCGCCCACACCATCACCCGCGAGGAGGTCTTCCTCGTCCTGAGCGGCACGGTGCGGTTCAGCATCGACGGCGAGGTGTCCACCCTGGCGCCGGGCGACGCCGCCGTCGCACCCTCCGGCTCCTCCCTGGGCGTCAGCAATCCCACGGAGGAACCGGCCACGATGTGGGTCACCACCAGCGTGGGCCTGGAGGCCGTCCTCGCCGATGGCTCCCGCATCTCACCGCCATGGGTCAGCTGAGCACGGAAAGGCAGGTCGTCCGGGTGGCGTGCGCCGGGTCGAGGGCGTTCGCCGCCTAATGGAAGGCGATCCGGTCGGTCAGGCCGATCGCGACGTGCTCGGAGATGTCCACCGAGCACAGATCCTGCAGCAGCACATTGCGTACGTTCGACCCGGACAGGAACTGCGACGTATACGGCGTGACGACCTCGTCGTAACGGGTCGCGATGACGGTGTAGCGCACCCCGGGGACGGTGTCGCCGCCCGCGTTGAGGGTCTGCATGAAGACCGATCCGGCCACCTGGTCGGCGAGTCCGGGGACGATCGAGTGGATGGCGTCGGCCGCTCCGGGGAAGTACGGGAGCAGGTTGGCCAGCCCGTTGAGGGTGGTTCCGTGGTTGTCGGGAGCCAGGCCGACGAGGGCGTTCACCTTCGCCGCGCCACCGAGGAACTTCAGGTAGTAGCGCGGCATCATGCCGCCCTGGGAGTGCCCGACCAGGTCCGCCTTCGGCGCCCCGGTGGCCGCCAGCACCTGGTCGGTGAAGTCCGCCAGCTGCTGCGCGGAGTCCGCGATCGGACCGAGCCCGTCGAAGAACGGGATGCCGGGCAGCTGACCGTAGTCGAAGGAGAAGACGCAGTAGCCCCGGGCCACCAGATAGGGGGCGAACCCGAGCCAGTTGTCGGTCCCGTTGCCGAACGTTCCGTGCACGAGCACGACCGGCCGGGGGTGCTCGGCGGACGGCCGGCACGAGAAGTTGTTCCATCCGCTGGACGGGGCCGAATGTGCGGTTGCGGCGGTGGCGGCGGTCGGTGCGGCCGTCACCGCACATGCCAGAGCCAGCGCGGTGAGCATGCGCTTCCAGGGCAGCCTCATGTGATCTCCTCGCAGGTCAGGGAAGTCTTGGGACTCCACCCACGCTGTGATCCGGATCACAAGGTTGTTACGTTCACGTCAACTTACGCGCCAGTAGCAAAGGGCGGCTAGTTACGCGTCGGTAAAGAATTGGCCACCCCGGTCCGCAGCGGAGGTCACCTCGTCCGCTTCCGCCGCCGGGACCTGGAACAGGCAGTACGCCGCGGCGAGCACTCCCGCCGTACCGACGGCGGCGAGCAGCAGGCGGTGGTCGACGACCGCGACGAGGCCGGCGCCCACCAGTCCGCCCACCGCGGTGGGCGCGAAGACGAGCGTGCTCGCGGTGGCCGCGACCCGGCCGATCAGTGCGGCGGGCGTCTCCCGCTGGACGGCGGTCAGCGCCGCGATCAACACCCACGGCAGCCCGACTCCGATCGCCGCGCCGCCGATCAGGGCGGCGGAGACCCACGGAGTGGCGCGTACGGCGGCCCCGAGGGCGAACAGCAGCATGCCGGTGGCCGCGAAGACCCGTTCCGGCATCCGCCGCAGCAACGCCCCCGCGACCACTCCCCCGACGACCGAGCCCGCGCCCTGCCCCGCGTACAGCACGCCCACGAAGGCGGGCGAACGGTGCAGGCCCGCGTCGACCACCGCGTAGATCGCCGAGCTGCCGAGCGCGGAGAGCAGCATGGCGATCGAACCGACGGCCACCAGACGGCGCAGCAGCGGATGCTGGCGCAGGTACCTGATGCCCTCGGCGGTCTGTTCGCGCCAGCCCGTCGTGGCGGGGGCGGGCGGTTCCTCCCGCACCCGGACCATCGCGAAGACGGCCGCGGCGAGCGCGAAGGTGACGGCGTCGAGCACGGCGACGGAACCGCCGCCGTAGCGGACGTACAGGCCGGCGCCGGCGAGCGGGGCGAGCAGCTTCATCGCCTCGTTGGCGGTCATCCGCAGTCCGTTGAAGTCGCCGCGCAGTTCGCCGGGGACGGTGGCGGTGACGACGGCGGCCTCGGCCGCGTCGCAGAGCACCGCCGCGGTCCCGTACAGAACGAGCACGGCGAAGAGGATCCAGACCAGGTCCGCCGTACGGACCACGAGCAGCAGCGGCAGCAGGGCGGCCATCGCGGCGTTGACCAGCACCAGGAGCGGGCGGCGGCGCACCCGGTCGACCACGGTGCCGAGCAGCGGACCGGCCAGCGTCGGGGTCCACAGACAGACGCCGACCAGCGCGGCGAGGCTGCTGGAGCCGGTCAGCGACTTCACCCAGATACCGGCGGCCAGCATCATCGCCGAGCTGCCGAAGCCGGAGACCAGCACCCCGGCCAGATACCTTCCCGCGTCGCGGTCGCGCAGGACCCCCCAGGCCGTCATGACTCCCAATCTAATGCTTGGGAGTCATGACGGCAACGGGCCCGACAGGGCGGAACAAGCGGCATCCGGGCGGCACTCACCAAGGGCTACGGCTGGGGCCGGGAGGCCGGTGCGGTGAGCGGCACGGTCGGCGGACAGCGAGCGACGAACAGCGGCGGCCGGCGGACTGTTCGGTCCATCGGTCACTGTTCCGTCGCGTCGGTCGCTCGCTCGACCGCGGTGGTTACTCCTCGTTCTTGGCCTGGGAGTTGCTCTCGACCGGCGCTGGCGGCGCCGACGTCAGCGCGGGCGTCGGATCAGCGGGGGTCGGCACGGCGGCGAGCGGAGGGATCGGGGGGACCGGGGGGATGGGTACGACGTCGGGTACGGGCTCGTTCGCAGGTGGTACGGGTGCGGCGGCGGGCTCGGGATCCGCGGCGGGCCGTACGGCGGCGGGCTCGGCGGCCGGTGCCGGCGGCGTGGGCGCGGCGCGCTCCAGGAAGCGCAGCAGCTCGACCGGGAACGGCAGCACCAGCGTCGAGTTCTTCTCCGCCGCGACGGCCACCACCGTCTGGAGCAGGCGCAGTTGGAGGGCGGAGGGGTTGTCCTCCATCTGCTTGGCCGCCTGGGCGAGCACCTTCGACGCCTGCAGTTCGGCGTCCGCGTTGATGATGCGGGCGCGCCGTTCACGCTCCGCCTCGGCCTGCCGGGACATCGACCGCTTCATCGCCTCCGGCAGCGACACGTCCTTGATCTCGACCCGGTCGATCTGCACACCCCAGCCCAGCGCCGGGCTGTCGATCATCACTTCCAGGCCTTCGTTCAGCTTCTCCCGGTTCGACAGCAGCTCGTCCAGATCGCTCTTGCCGATGATCGAACGCAGCGAGGTCTGGGCGACCTGGGACACCGCGAAGCGGTAGTCCTCGACCTGGATGACGGCGTCGACGGCGTTGATGACCTTGAAGTACACGACCGCGTCCACCTTGACCGAGACGTTGTCGCGGGTGATGCCGTCCTGCCCGGGAATGGGCATCGTCACGATCTGCAGATTGACCTTCCGCAGCCGGTCCACCCCTGGAATGACCATGGTGAATCCGGGACCCTTGGGCTCCGACCTGAGCCGGCCCAGCCGCAGCACGACACCCCGCTCGTACTGCCGCACCACCCGGGCGGCGGCCACCCCGTAAACGGCCCCGGCCGCAAGGACGGCGGACACCAGCTCCACGATCATTTCGGCCCCCTGCCGTATACACGTGCAGTGTTTCCAGCGTACTGCGGGAACCCCCGCCGAGCGCCGCTCGTACGGGCGGGGCGGTGCACGGCAGGGGCGCCGGGGTCCCACGGGGCAGCCGCACCGCACGGACCTCTCCACGCCGCCGCACCGCACCGCCACACCACGCCGTCCGCCGCACCGCACCGCCACACCACGCCGTCCGCCGCACCGCACCGCCCGCCCGAACCGTGCCCGTCAGTCCGGCGGCGTACGGTCCGCCGCGCGCAGCAGCCGGGCGGCCACCACTCTCAGCTGCTCGGCGAGCTCGGGCGGTTCGTGCACCTCGAACTCCGCTCCGAGGAGGGCGATGAAGACGGTGAGGCCGTCGAGCGACTCGGCGCCCGTCCGCAGTTCGCAGGTCTTGTCGTCGATCGCCTCGACCGTGCCGAAGCCCGTCCAGCCGAAGTCGGCGACCGCCTGCGCCGACATGTGCAGGGTGACCCGCGCCTGGTAGCGGTAGGCCCTGGTGGTGACCCCCTTGGCGACGTACGCCGCCGCGTCCTCCGGGGGTTCGCGCGGTGCGAAGCGCGGTCCGGTGGGTGACTTGGGGTCGATCCGGTCGACGCGGAAGGTCCGCCAGTCCTCCCGGCCGGTGTCCCAGGCGAGCAGGTACCAGCGGCGCCCGTGGTTGACCAGGCGGTACGGCTCGACCGTGCGGCGGCTGGAGGTGCCGCTGTGGTCGCTGTAGTCGAAGCGCAGCCGTTCGCGGTCGCGGCAGGCCGCGCCGATGGCGGTCAGCACGTCCTGGCCGACGGTCGCCCGGCCGGGCGGGGGCGCGTGGACGGTGATCGCCTGCATGGCCTGGACCCGGTGCCGCAGCCGTGACGGGAGCACCTGCTCCAGCTTGGACAGCGCCCGGACGGAGACCTCCTCGATCCCGGCGACGGTGCCGCCCACGCCGGTGCGCAGGCACAGCGCGACGGCGACCGCCTCCTCGTCGTCCAGCAGCAGCGGTGGAAGCGCGGCGCCCGCGCCGAGCCGGTAGCCGCCGGCCGTGCCGGGGGCGGCGTGCACCGGGTAGCCGAGGGTCCGCAGCCGGTCGACGTCGCGGCGCACCGTGCGCGCGGTGACGTCCAGGCGCGCCGCGAGGTCGGGGCCGGACCAGTCCCGCCGGGACTGGAGGAGCGAGAGCAGACGCAGCAGCCGCGCCGAGGTCTCCAACATGCGGTCAGTCTGCCAGCCGTCGCGGACAGCCACTGACCGCATGGGGCGGAGGTTCACGGGTGCACGGCTCCCGAAATCCACGGGGGTCCACGGGGGTACGGCACCTCTGTACGGGCACATGGCAGAGCCCCCGCCGGCAGGGTCGGCGGGGGCTCCGTCCTGTTCGCTGCAGGCCGTCGCCGGTGTCGGTGGTGGTGCGTCAGTAGACGCTGACTCCGTAGGCACTGAGCGCTTCGGTGACCGGCTGGAAGAACGTCGTCCCGCCGGAGGAGCAGTTGCCGCTGCCGCCCGAGGTGAGGCCGACCGCGATGGAGCCGTTGTAGAGCGAACCGCCGCTGTCGCCGGGCTCGGCACAGACGTTGGTCTTGATCATGCCGTAGACGATGTCGCCGCCGCCGTAGTTCACGGTGGCGTTGAGTCCGGTCACCGAGCCGCTGTGGATGCCGGTGGTGGAGCCGCGGCGCTTGACGGGTTCACCGACGTAGGCGTTGCCCGCGCTGGCGATGTCCTGGCTGCCGACGGCGCCGGGGTGCGCGATCGAGGAGTTGTCGTAGCGGACGATCCCGTAGTCGTTGTTCGGGAAGCTGTTGCCGGTGGTCGGGCCGATGGAGGTGCCGGAGGACGTGGTCCAGGCCGGGTAGCCCTCGGTGCAGTGGCCCGCGGTGAGGAAGTAGTACGTGTTGCCGCTGCGGACGTTGAAGCCGACCGAGCAGCGCCACTGGCTGGTGTAGATGGCGTCCCCGCCGGAGAGCAGCTTGCTGAACTTCCCGGCCACGCGGTTGATGCTCACGGCGTCGCCGTAGCTCGCGGTGGCCTTGGTGAGCTTGGCCAGCTGGGCGGCGGTGACCCGGCTGTCGACGCTCACGGCGAGCTTGTTGGTCAGCGGGTCGACGGACCACGCCGAGCCCGCGATGTCGGCGGACCTGGCGGCCTCGCCTGCCTTGTCGAGTACTGCCGAGCTGAACCGGACGGTCCTGGGTGTCGCTCCGGCCGCCCGTACGGCGTCGGCGGCCCTGGCCGAGGTGACGTTGACGACGGTGGTCTTCGACGCCGCGTCGTAGTAGCTGCCCGCGGTGGCCGCGGTGCCGAGCGAGGTGGCGACCGCTGCGGCGGCCTCCGGGGTTGCCGTCGCCGTGGGGGCGGCGTTGGCGGCGGGCAGCGTGAGCGCGGTGACGGCCACCAGGCCGGACGTCACAGCGAGCAGGCCGGCGCGTCGGGTGATTTTCATTCATTCCTCCTGTGGGGGGTGGAGGTCAGCTCGGCCTGTCAGCGCCGCACCGATTAACGAACTCGACGTGACCCTGACAAGCACTGGACGGGAGTATTCAGAGCCCGCGCGGAACACACAAGGGCGCCTTTCGGCCGCGCTGTTCGGACGCGACGGCGCCCCGGCGACCGTACGGACCACCGAGGCACACCCGTGCTGACGACATCTCAACCGGCCGCGGCCGTCTCTCGAACGGACCTCGGCCGGAGCATCTCGAACCGGAACCGGAACCAGCCACCGAAGCCGGTCCCACCGGGTTTCGAACCGGGTTTCGAGCCGGGTCTCAGCTGGTGAGCACCTTGCTCTCGCCCGCTTCGAGTGCGAAGGGCAGCGTGTTGCCGGGCGGCGGGAACGGGCAGACGAAGGCGTCGGCGAACGCGCACGGCGGGAGCAGCGTCCGGTTGAAGTCCAGCACCACGCGGCCGTCCGCGGCGGGCGCCGGGGTCCGCAGGAAACGGAAGCGGTAGCTGCTCCTTCCGCTGGTCGCGTCGGCGATGACGCCCCAGAGCGTGCCGTCCTCCTCCACCGCGACCGCGAGCGAGTGCTCAGCGCCGTCCACGGTGAAGGCCAGTTCGCCGCTGACGCCGAGTCCGCGCTCCCGGCCGTCGGCGTGCGGCGCGCGCACGGCGCGTCCCTCGGGGTACGGGCGGAAAACCGCCGGCAGCACCCACCGCTCGTCGTAGTCGAACGCGCCGATCCCCGCGAAATCACGCCGGGCGTCCGAGGCCGGGTCCCAGATCCGGAGGGCGAGCAGCCCCTCGCGGTCGATCGCCACGATCCGCTTCTCGCCGAACAGCACCGGCTCGCCCTCGGGTTCCAGCCGCCCGAAGACGCCATCGCCCTGGTGGACCACCGAGCCGTCCTGCTCCCGCCACTCCCCCGGCAGCCCGGGGATCTTCCCGTCCGCCGCGTCGGCGAGCCAGTACGTGCCGGTCAGGGCCAGTGGCCCGTACGGCGCGGCGACCGACTCGGCGCGCCGCTCGCGCCAGTTCTTCCAGTCCTGCTCAGTCTCGGAACTCATGGTCATCAACCTTCCATAGCGGCTGCCGCAGGCCGAGATGATCGCGCGGCGTCGTGCTCCCCGTACTCCGGTCGGCGGCTGCCCTCCGGCCGGACGGTGGGGCAGTGGCCGGAATTGGCCCGTCCGGATCGCCGGCGGCGGTCAGCCGACCGGACGGCCCACCGTGCCGCACACCGGGCGGCTCACCGTTCCGCTCACCGTGCGGTCGCCGGGCGGCTCACCGGACGGTCCAGGCCGAGGTGTTCGCGCAGCGTCGTGCCGGGCTGGAAGCGGCGGAACAGTCCGCGTTGCTGGAGCACGGGCACGGTCGCGTTCACCAGCCGGGCCAGATCCCGCCGCGGATCGGCGGGCCGTACGTGGAAGCCGTCGGTGATCCCGTCGCGGTGCCAGTCGCCGAACAGGTCGGCGAGGACCACGGCGTCGGCCGGATCGAACAGTTCGACGGCGAGCGAGGCCAGGACCGTGAGCCGGTCCGGGTCCCGGCCGTACGCCGCCGCCCGGCGGCGCAGGTCAGTGCGGGCTTCGTACGCCAGCCGCTCCGAGTGCGGACCGCCGACCCGTACGTACGCCACGTCCGCGTGCCGCGCGGCCGTCTCGCGCGGCGCCTCCAGCGTCGCGTCGACCGCGAGCACCGGCCGGCCCTCCAACGGTCCGGGTTCGACTGACGTCACGTCAGGGAACCCGGCGGCGTCCGCCCAGCCGTCCCGCAGCAGGGCGTCCGCGTCGGGGAGCAGCGGCGTCCAGCCGGCCCGGCCGCGGCTGACCCGGTCGAGGGTGGCGAGCGCCGCCGGGACGGGGACCGGCCCGTGGTGCGTGGCGGTGACGGCGGCCACCAGGCCGATCCGGTCGGTGGCGGGTGCGACCTGCGTGAGGACGGCGAGCGCGTCGAGCCGTCCGGCACCGCCGTAGGCCGGCGCCGGGACGTCGTCGAGCGTGACGAAGTCCAGCGCGCCGCGCTCGGCGAGCCGGGCGAGCTCGATGCAGGAGGAGGCCTCGTACGGTTCCGGATGCCGTTCCCGGCCGTCGATCGCGAAGGCCAGGTGCAGCGGGCGGATGGGCCGATGGCCTGGAGGGGTTTCGGGCATGCGGAGACTCCGTGGACACACTGGAGGAGCACGGGAGTTGCCTTCACGCACGCCGCGTCCCTCAACGCGACCGGGTCGTCATGACCGTGGCCCGAGGCTAATCCCACAGCGTCGCCCACTGTCAAGCATGTCCAACTGGTGGGCGCCGCGTCTCAGCGTGGTTGACGGATGGGGACGGCGGCTGTTCCACTGACCCCATGCGCAGCTGTCAGTTGGTCACCCGCGACCACATCGACTTCGGTCGAGTGTGGTCGTCCTCGTGTTGTCGCTGACCCTTTAGGGCCTGCTCGGCCGGCCCTGGCTCCGCCCGCCCGCGCGCACTGTCCCACTCCCGCCGCGGCCGCTTCACCTCAGGCTCTCCCGTAGCTCTCCCCGTCAGCCCGGTCTTCCTTCCCGCACCCACGCCACCTTCTCTCCCTCCCTCGTTACGCACCTTTCGAGTTCGAGAAGGACTCTTCATCTCCCGTTCAACACCCGCAGTCACAACCGCAATCGCAGCAGTCGCACCCATCACAGCAATCGCAGCCATCGCAGCAGTCGCAGTCGCAGTTCGAGCACCATCCCTCGCGGCGCCTGCCGTTCCACGGGTCCTCGTAGTGGTCCCGGCAGCAGAGCTGGCAGGTGCAGCACAGCCCGCTCCACAGCGCGCACCCGGCGATCAGCCCTCGCCGGCGCGGCGGCTCGGGCGGCGGGAAACCGTTGGGCGGGAAGCCCGGCCCACCGGGCGCGTACGGGCTCTGACCAGGACCGTACGGATTCCCGCTCAGCTGCGGCAGCTCCAGCTGCCCCAGGTCCAGACCCTGGGCCCGGCCGAGACCCTGCCCTTCGAGCGCGTTGGGGTGGGTGTGTGCGCAGGAGCCGCCGAAGGCGCGGTCCACCGAGCGCCGCAGCTCATGGGCGAGCAGGACGTGAACGAGCCGGCCGTCGGTGAACTCGGTGTCCTTCAGCGCCAGCCGCACCCCGCGCACCGCGTCGTCGCACAGCCGCCGGGCCTCGTCGCGGCCGGTGCCCGTCGCCGTCAGCGGGTTCCACGCACCCGACGCGGCGTCAGCCGTCTGGTCCTCGACCGCGTCCAGCAGATGCGCCAGCCGGCCGAAGAGCCGGCCGGCCTCCTCCAACGGCGCACGGTTCCCGGGCCGTCCGGCGAGGACCGCCGTGTAGCCGAAGGCGGCCGCGGTCGCGGTCTCGGTCGGCTCGGTGACCGTCAGCAGCGGGGTGCCCGTCCTGGCCAGCGCCTCGATCCCGGACTGCCGGTCCACCGCGTCCACCAGCACCGCCGTGTCGAACCCGAGCCCGCCGCCGGTCCGCGCGCCGGCCCGGTCCCAGCGCCGGGCGACGGTCCGCGCCGCCGCCGCGACCGGCCGCCGCCCCATGGCGCCGTCCCGGTCGTCGATATGGTCACGCATCTTCGCCGACGCCAGCACGAGCGAGACGGCGGCGGCCAGCCGCGCGCCCTCGCCCGTCGCCACCGGCGCGGTGCGCATCCCGCGCAACGGACAGGGCCCGGCGGTCCGCCGCCACTTCGCCGACGCCGCCGCGCCCGGGACCTGGGCCTCGACCAGCGCCGAGATGATCAGCCCGTCGTAGTTGGTGGCGATGCGGGCCAGCTGCCCGTGGTCGTCGCGCAACGCGAGGCACAGCCCGCACAGGTGCGCCATCCAGGAAGTGGCGAGTCCCTCCGACATCCGGTGGCGACACGGCCTGATAATTCCGAACAACGCTCCCCCAGCGGCTTCATCGTACGATCGGCCCGACATGCTACCGATGGAACGATCTCATGACTGGCGTACCGCCGTCCGGCCGTGCGGCGTCACCCGGAAGAGGGGAGCGCTCCCATCACTTCGTCACCATCCGTATGCCTATGGCTACCTGACTCCCCGACACCTATCTTGTGCACCAGTACCGTCACAAGTCCCCTGGGTGGCGGCTATCCGCTTGGCGCATCATCGGCATCATGGACGACCATAGGGGTGCGGACGATATTGACCGCGTGTGAGAGGAGGCGTCCATGGGTTCGGTTCGACGGGCGAGTGCCTGGCTGGGCCTCGTCGACGACAACGGCGACGAGAGCTACTACGACGAGGAGTACGCCGACTACGGCGAGGGATCCGAGCGCGGCGACACCTGGGTGACCGACCCCAGGGTCCAGGTGGCGAGCGAGACGGCCGAGGAACAGGGCCGCCAGATCGCCACCGTGACCCCGGACGGCTTCCGGGATGCCCGCGGCATCGGCGAGCTCTTCCGCAAGGGCGTGCCGGTGATCGTGAACCTTACGGGTATGGAGTCGAGCGACGCGAAGCGCGTCGTCGACTTCGCGGCGGGTCTCACCTTCGGGCTTCGCGGCTCGATCGAGCGCATCGCCACCCGTGTCTTCCTGCTGACCCCCGCCGACTACATGGTCCTCAACGCCGAGTCGAAGCGCGGCGCCGACGGATTCTTCAACCAGAACTGATCAACCACGCTCAGCACCACGGAAGCACGGTATGGACAACGCTGTGAGCAGCTTGGGAGTCGTCGTCAACGGTCGTTGGTAGTCGTCCTTGGTCACCCTCGGACGGCCACCGGGCGGCCCGGCGGTGAAGCAGCATCCGGCGGTCGGAGCCTTGGCGTGTGTCTTTTTCGGCTTCGCCCTTGATCCGCCCGGACTCGGCGCGTCCCTCATCGAGCCGGGCCGTCGGCCGCTCAAGATGGTCCCATGCCAAAGCCCCGCAGTCCGCTGCCCCGCCGCCGCTTCCTCGCCGTAAGCGCCACAGCTCTGCTCGGCCTCGGTGCCGCGGCGGCGCCGGCGGCCGCGCGTGCCCGGCGGGTCCCCGCACCGGAAACCGAGGTCAACGCCGGTTCCATGGTGATGGCCCTCACCTTCGACGACGGCCCCAGTCCGCAGTACACGCCGCAGGTGCTGGACGTCCTGCGCGCCCACAGCGTCCATGCGACGTTCTTCGTGTGCGGCGACAACGTCGGGCTGTACCCGGACGTGGTGCGCCGCATCGCCGCGGAGGGGCACTCGCTGGGAAACCACACCTGGTCCCACCCTCATCTCAGTGACCTGTCCGCCGCGGACGTACGCGACCAGATGCAGCGCACCCAGGACGCCGTCACAAAGACCGGTGTGCGGGCGCCGGTGCTGTTCCGTGCCCCCTACGGCGACTTCGCGGACGCCTCGCTTGCCGTCTGCGCCGACCTCGGGCTGCGCCCGATCTCCTGGTCGGTGGACCCGACGGACTGGGCCAACCCCGGCACCGGCACCATCGCCGACCGGGTCGTCGCCGGTGCGGCCACCGGTGCCATCGTGCTGAACCACGACGGCACCGAGGGCGGCGACGACGATCCCGCGCCCGGCAGCGGCGGCGACCGCTCACAGACGGTGGCCGCGCTGAAGAACTACCTGCCCCGGCTGATCGACGCCGGCTACACGTTCACCACCCCTGATGCCCATCCACCGGGCAGGAGCGGGGTGACTCCGCAGGCTCCGGCAGGACGCTGACCTGCGGCGGCGCTCACCGGAAGGCGTCGAGTCCGGTCACCTGAAGGCGTCGAGTCCGGTGAGGGCCTTGCCCAGGACCAGTTGGTGCATCTCCACGGTGCCCTCGTAGGTGAGCACCGACTCCAGGTTGGTCGCGTGCCGCATCACCGGATACTCCAGCGAGATGCCGTTGGCGCCGAGGATGGTGCGCGAGGTGCGGCAGATCTCGATCGCCTCGCGCACGTTGTTGAGCTTGCCGAAGCTGACCTGCTCCGGGCGCAGCCGCCCGGCGTCCATCCGCTGCCCGAGGTGGTGGGCGAGCAGGATGCCCTTGTGCAGTTCGACCGCCATGTCGGCGAGTTTGGCCTGGGTGAGCTGGAAGCCGCCGATGGGCCGGCCGAACTGTTCGCGGGTCTTCGAGTACTCCAGCGCCGATTCGAAGCTGCTGCGGGCCGCGCCCATCGCGCCCCAGACGATGCCGTAGCGCGCGTGGCTCAGACAGCTGAGCGGGCCCTTGAGGCCGGCGCCCTCGGGGAGCACGGCACCGGCGGGCAGCCGGACGTCGTCCAGGACGAGTTCGCTGGTGACCGAGGCGCGCAGGCTCCACTTGTGCTTGATCTCCGGCGCCGAGAAGCCGGGGGCGTCGGTCGGGACGACGAAGCCGCGGATGCCGTCGTCGGTTCGGGCCCAGACCACGGCGACCCCGGCCACCGAGCCGTTGGTGATCCACATCTTGCGGCCGTTGAGCACCCAGTCTCCCCCGGACTCCGTCCGGGAGGTGCCCCCACCGTCGCGCTTGGCGTACGTCCGCATCCCGGCCGGGTCGGAGCCGACGTCGGGCTCGGTGAGGCCGAAGCAGCCGATGACCTCGCCGGAGGCCATCCGCGGCAGCCACTCCTGGCGCTGCTCCTCGGAGCCGAAGCGGTGGATGGCGTACATCGCCAGCGATCCCTGTACGGAGACCAGCGAGCGGATCCCGGAGTCGGCCGCCTCCAGTTCCAGACAGGCCAGGCCGTACTGGACGTTGCTGGCGCCCGCGCAGCCGTAGCCGGTGAGGGACATGCCGAGCGCGCCGATGGCGCCGAGTTCCCGGGCGAGCTCCCGGATGACGGGCAGCTCGCCCGACTCGTACCAGCCCGCCACGTACGGCAGTACGCGGTCCGCGGCCCAGTTCCTGACGGTCTCGCGCACCGCGCGGTCCTCGTCACTGAGCAGATCGTCGATCCCGAGCGGATCGTACGGATCGAACGGCGGCAGCGCGCTCCCGGACATGACGGTCTCCTGGGTGAGCTACGAGGTGATCTACAAGGTCGTGGACGACGCTACGTGCGTGCTCCCGCCACGTAAAGTCCCGCCTGCTGTTCGCCCGCGGACACCAGGCGTTCGGCGTCGGGCGCGTGGTACTGAGCGGGCAGCGGGTGGCCCGAGTGGTCCGGGTGGTGGCCGGAGTGGTCCGGGTGCTTCGCGAGGGACGGCCGGTGTTCCGCGGCGGACACCTCGTGGGCGGGGGTCTCGACTTCTGCGAATCCCTCCGCTTTCAGGAGGAGGGCGCCGCAGTCCATCACCCGCGGGAGGCGGAGCGCGGCGAGCGCGCCCAGCAGCAGCAGGCCGGCGCTGACGACGAGCGTGACGTGCAGCCCGGTCACGAAGGAGTGCCGGGCGGCCTGCCGCAGCGCGGCTCCCGCCGGGCCGCCGAGCCGGCCGGAGACGTCGTACGCCTCCCCCAGCGAGTTCCCCGCGGCGGCGCCGTCGGCGGACGGGACGCCGGGGACGTGCGCCACGCCGGGGCCGTACGCGGCGTTCATCACGCTGCCGAGCAGCGCGATGCCCATGCCCGCGCCGAGTTGGTAGGAGGTCTCGCCGATGGCCGCGGCGCCGCCCGCCTGAGCGGCGGGGGCTTCGCTGAGCATGGATTCGTACGCACCGAAGATCGTGGTCTCCAGGCCGAATCCGAGGAGCACGAAGGCGCCGGTGAGCAGCATCGGCCGGTCGGTCTGTCCCATCAGGGTCAGGGACAGGACGGCGACGGCGGTGAGCACGAACCCGGTGCCGACCATGGCGCGTGGCCCGAAGCGGTGCAGCAGGCGCGAGCCGCACAGTCCGGCCGCCATCGCGGCGAAGGTGAGCGGCAGCAGGCGGAGCCCGGTCGCGAAGGGGCTGAGGCCGAGCACCAGTTGCAGGTACTGCACGGCGATCAGTTCGAGGCCGACGAGCGCGAGCATGGCCAGGACGATGCAGCCGACGGAGGTACTGAAGGTGGGGCGGGAGAACATGCCGATGTCTATGAGCGGGTGTTCGCGGCGCTTCTGCCGGCGCACGAAGAGCACCAGCAGCACCGCGCCGACCACGACGGGACCGATCGCCCCGGGGTCGAGCAGGCTCGCACCGCCGCCGAGGCGCTTGACCCCGAGGACCACGCCGAGGACGCCGAACGCCGCCATGAGGGCGCCGAGGACGTCCCACGGGCCGCAGCCCTCGCCCTTGGACTCGGGGAGCAGCCAGCGCGAGAGCGGCAGGATCACGGCCATCAGCGGGATGTTGATGAGGAAGACCGATCCCCACCAGAAGTGCTCGACGAGGAAGCCGCCCAGTACCGGTCCGACCGCGGCGCCCACGGCGGCGACGGCACTCCACACGCCGATGGCGACCGCGCGCTCCCGGCGGTCGGGGAAGACCTGGCGGAGTATCGACAGCGTCGCCGGCATGATCATGGCGCCGCCGACCCCGAGCAGCGCCCGGGCCGCGATGAGGACGTGCGCGCCGGTGGCGAACGCGGCGAGGGCCGAGGCGAGGCCGAAGAGCCCGTAGCCGATCAGCAGGATCTTTCGCCGTCCGACGCGGTCGCCGAGGGTGCCGAAGAGGATCAGCAGCGAGGCGGCGACGAGCGGATAGGCGTCGACGATCCACAGCAGCTGTATCGCGCCCGGGTGCAGGTCCTCGGTGAGCGCGGGGACCGCGACGTGCAGCACGGTCGCGTCGAGCGCGACGAGCAGCAGGCTCACGCACAGGACCACCAGGACGGTCCAGCGTCCGGCCGGACGCTGATGCGGTGGGACGGCTGCCGGCCTCACCGAGCCGACCGTTGTCGTCCCAGTCATCTACGTACCTCCCAGCGGGGTGCTCTCACTACCTCGGAACTGGACGTCGCTACACCATTCCGGTTGACCGGCGGTAAAGGCGAGTGAGACGACAGAGTACGCCAGGTGGAGGTCTGGTCATGTGGCCCACCTCACCTTGACGGAATGACCCGCTCCGGGGGCGGCGGCGGGACGGTGCGCCGGTTCCCTTGCGGGGCCTGGCCAGGACCGGGATCAGCGCAGCGTGATGACGGTGGCGGTGCCCAGCGACCCGGTGGTGCGGATGGTGCGGGTGGTGACGGAGTGGCCGTCGATGAGGTCGCGCAGCGCGGCGGCGCCGGGCTGCAGCCGGCCGTGCCGGAAGAGCACGAAACTGACCCTGGTGCCCGCCGGGAAGTCCGTTTCCGCCGCCTGGGCGTAGGTGATCGCGTCGCAGCCCGAGTACCAGCCCATTTCCGGTTCGTACCCGGTGACCAGCAGGCACGGACCGTCCGAGGCGAGTTGTTCCGCCACCGGAACCGTCGAGTCACGCTCCGCGTTCGGTGCGGGCATCGCCCCGCGGGCCACGGACATGGCGGTCGCCGGCACGGTGATGGCGGCGAGCAGCGCCACGGCCGTCAGGACGTGCGCGGACCAGCGGCCGGTCAGGTCGGCGATCGCCTGCACTCCGAGGATGGTGAGCAGCACCACCGACAGGTAGATGAAGCGCGGCTCCCCGTCGGTGGCCATCCCGAGCAGGACGACGACGAGCACGGCCGTCGACCCGAGGAACACCTTCCGGCGGGCCGTCCGGCCCTCGGTCCCGGTGCTCAGGCGCCGCCGGAACGCGGCGCCCGCCGCGTAGAGGCCGGCCGCCA
The DNA here is from genome assembly GCF_027158125.1 of Streptomyces sp. H39-C1. Taxonomy (NCBI): domain Bacteria; kingdom Bacillati; phylum Actinomycetota; class Actinomycetes; order Kitasatosporales; family Streptomycetaceae; genus Streptomyces; species Streptomyces sp. H39-C1. The sequence continues at coordinate 49,836 of NZ_JAPVLS010000011.1, read as the reverse complement.
TCACCACCGCGCCGAGGTCGCCGGCCAGTCGGTACGGGAAGATCCCGAGGTAGTAGACGAATCCGTCGCCCACGTAGGCGCGGTTCGCGTGCGAGGTGGCGGAGAAGATCAGCCCCAGCGGCCAGCCGGCCACCTTCGTCGCGTAGACGAAGTGCGGCACCAGGCCGGCGAGGAAGACCGCCGCCGCCACGGCCAGCCGGCCGCGCTGCTCCAGCCAGGCGCGCGGCCCGTAGGCGGCGACGGCGGCGATCGCGATCGCGACGAGGTTCCCGGCGACGCCGTAGCGCAGGTAGAACGCGGCCAGCGCGACGGGCGGCACCCAGAGCAGGGCGCGCGAGGAAGGTTTCTCCTGCGCCCTCGTCAGCAGGTACACCACGATCAGCAACAGGCCGGTGGAGCCGATGTCGTTGAGGAACTCGGGGAGCCGGCGCAGGAAGCCCAGCCCGCCCAGCACCAGCAGCGCCGCGACGGCCGCCCGTCGCGGGGTCGTCCAGCGGGCGGCGACGACATACGTGACGGTGAGGGTGAAGAGCGCCAGGACGAGCGCCACCGCCCTGACCGCCCCGACGGTGTCACTCAGGCCCAGCGCGAGCCGGCCCAGCACCGGCAGTCCGATCGGCCGGTAGGTGCCCCAGCCCGCGTCCGGGGTGCCGTCCAGCCAGGACCGCGCCTTGTTCGCGTAGACCGCCTCCTCGTGCCCGAGGTACGGCTCCTGGTCCTGCAGCGCGGCCCAGACCACGGCGGCCGCCGCGAGCACCGCGGCGGGCAGCGCCCAGGACGGGACATGGCGCAGCCGGACCACGAGCCAGGCCAGCACGTACGGCGGTTTGCGCCCGGCGGTCGCCCAGGGGCGGGCCAGCAGCCACGCGGGAGCGGCCACGAGCAGGAACGGAAGGGGCTGCCAGCCCGGCAGCGGGCCGCCGACGCCGACGGCCGGCAGGATCTGCTGGACGACCGCCGCTGCGGTGAACACGACAGCGACGACGAGTGCCGGCTGCCTCCCGGGGCGGACCACGGCGTGCTCCTCTGGTTCGTCCTGCGCTTCGATCCTGACGCTGCGTTACCTGCCGCGCCCGGCGGGCCCGAAGGCCCAGGTCACGCGGGTACCGCCGAGGCGGCCCCAAACGCTATCGCACGTTCCGGGACCCATGATCACCGCGGCGTCCCGCCATTCGGACGGGAAACGCAGTGCATCCCTGAGGGTAATAGCCGATAAAAAGGCGGTTGTGATGTGAGTATCGACACCCGAACATAAAATCCAGAGTTCCCGAATTTTCACTCAATCCGTGAGTGCCAAAGGAACGGGTGAGACGCACTCCACATCACATCGTCATTACAAAGACGCTCGTTCGGCCGATCACTGCTGTCACACGCTGTAACGTCGATTCGGTGCGTACCGATGAGAAGCTCCACCGACCGGCGGAGTACCCGACCACACGCGACCTACCGCGTATGAGCCGAACACGCCTCTGGCTGTTCGGCTCGACGCTTGCGGTCTACGTGGCCATCGTCGTGGGCGTCGTCACCTCCTCCAAGCTCGTGACGCTGGACTGGCAGGTGATGCTGTGGCGCCCCTACAAGCAGTGGCCCCAGATCCACGCGGCCCTGGACTACTTCGTGGTCCTGGGACAGCGCGGCCCGACGGCCGTGATGGTCGCGGCCTGGCTGGGCTGGCGGGCCTGGCGGCAGCGGAGCCTGCACCCGATGCTGGCCCTCGGCGCCTCCCTCCTGTTGCTGAACATCACCGTTGGCGCCGTGAAGTACGGGCTCGGAAGGCTCGGCCCGCACTACGCCACCGCCGTGGGATCCCCCGAACTCTTCGCCGGCGGCGATATATTCCCCTCGGGCCACACCGCGAACGCGGTCGTGACCTGGGGCGTTCTGGCATATCTGGCGACCACGCCACGGGTACGCCGGTGGGCTTCGGTCATCGCCGCGCTGCTGGCCCTCGGGGTCGGTATGACCACCATCTACCTCGGCACCCACTGGGTCAGTGACGTGCTGCTCGGCTGGGCCGCCGGCCTGCTGGTGCTGCTCGCGCTCCCCTGGTTCGAACCCGCGATGGCCTGGGCCGAGGACTTCCTGGTGGCCGCCTGGCACCGGCTCCGGCACGGTTCCGGACTCGCTCCCGTCCCGGCCCGCACGCTCGGGCAGCGCCCCGGCCTGGTGACCCAGCGGGCCTCCCAGACGGGCGGCCAGCCCGCGCTGGAGCCCGTCGGCGCCGCCACGGGTGGCCATGCGGCCACCATGCCGCACGCTCCGGGACGGCCGCCGGCCGCCCGCCACGAGCGCACCCCCGTCACCCCGACCGGCAGCCGCCGGCCGCCCGCGGAACGGCCCGTCCGCCCCATCCCGCTCGCCCACCAGCAGGTGCGCGGGCGCGGCGCCGCAGGCAGCTAGCGCCGCTTCCGACGACTCCAACGACCACGGGAGGCCGTGCGAACCGCTCCGGCGGTTCCCACGGCCTCCCGCCGTTTCCCGTCGGTCAGCCCTGCCAGCAGCGCGTCACTCTGCCGTCCGCGACACTGAAGTTCAGCCGTCCCGCGACGTACTCCATGGTGATGATCGCCCCCTCCGGAAGGGAACGGACCGTGGTCCAGCCATGCTCTCTCGCGCGCCGTTCCGCCTCGTCCTTCGGCAGCCCTGTGTAGGCCTTCGCGGGGTCGTCCGGGGTCCGGGGTCCAGGTGTCGGTATCGGTGCCATACCCCACCGTAAGCACGCGGCGTACATCCGGGAAGGCGCGTACGGGCAGTACCCGGCATTGATCGTCACGCTTCTGTCACAGAATCCGCTGAGGAGTTTGATCTCTCGCGGAAATGTTCGGAAAGCGGTTAATTCACCGTGGACACAGCATGCGCATGGCTCGCGCACATCATGTCCGCAATGCCTTCAACTCTTCGTCCGTCAACAGCCGGGAGCGGATAAGAAAGCGATTTCCCGTCGGTGCCTCCAGGGAAAAACCACTCCCCCGCCCGGGCACCACGTCAATCGTCAGATGCGTATGGCTCCAGTACGCGAACTGGTCCCGGGCCATCCACACCGGCACCGGTTCCATGCCCGCCACGCCCAGGTCCCCCAGGTGCACGTCCGAGTCCCCGGTCAGGAACTCGCCCGCCGGGTAGCACATCGGCGAACTGCCGTCACAGCACCCGCCGGACTGGTGGAACATCAGCGGACCGTGCTCGTCGGCCAGCCGCCGCAACAGTTCCGCCGCCATCCCGGTCACCTCGACCCGGTTTGCCACATCCATGCTTCACCGTCCCTGTCTCGAACCCGACCTGCGACCCCCGTGCGCCCCGCAGACCCCCGGACCGCATTCTGCGGACCGGGGGTCGTGAGCGGCTAGAAGAAGCCCAGTGCGTTGGGGCTGTAGCTGACCAGCAGGTTCTTGGTCTGCTGGTAGTGGTCGAGCATCATCTTGTGGTTCTCTCGGCCGATGCCGGAGTTCTTGTAGCCGCCGAAGGCCGCGTGGGCCGGGTAGGCGTGGTAGCAGTTGGTCCAGACGCGGCCGGCCTGGATGGCGCGGCCGGCGCGGAACGCGGTGTTCATGTCGCGGGTCCAGACGCCGGCGCCGAGTCCGTAGAGGGAGTCGTTGGCGATGGAGACGGCGTCGTCGAACTGGTCGAAGCGGGCGACGGAGACGACGGGGCCGAAGATCTCCTCCTGGAAGATCCGCATGCTGTTGTCGCCCTCGAAGATCGTCGGGGCCACGTAGTAGCCGCCGGAGAGGGCACCGCCGAGGTCGACGCGTTCGCCGCCGGTGAGGAGCTTGGCTCCCTCGGCGGTGCCGATGTCGATGTAGGAGAGGATCTTCTCGAGCTGGTCGTTGCTGGCCTGGGCGCCGATCATCGTGCCGGTGTCGAGGGGGTTGCCCTGCTGGATCGAGCGGGTGCGCTCCAGGGCGTCGCCGAGGAAGCTGTCGTAGATCGACGCCTGGATGAGGGCGCGGGACGGACAGGTGCAGACCTCGCCCTGGTTGAGGGCGAACATCGCGAAGCCTTCGAGGGCCTTGTCGTAGAACTCGTCGGGCGCTGCCGCGACGTCGGCGAAGAAGATGTTGGGGCTCTTGCCGCCGAGTTCGAGGGTGACCGGGACGATGTTCTGGCTCGCGTACTGCATGATCAGCCGGCCGGTGGTGGTCTCGCCGGTGAAGGCGACCTTCGCGACGCGGGGGCTGGAGGCGAGCGGCTTGCCGGCTTCGGTGCCGAAGCCGTTGACGACGTTGACGACGCCCGGCGGGATGAGGTCCTGGATCAGGTCCATCAGGTACATGATCGAGGCCGGGGTCTGCTCGGCCGGCTTGAGGACCACGCAGTTGCCGGCGGCGAGCGCCGGGGCGAGCTTCCAGACGGCCATCAGGATCGGGAAGTTCCAGGGGATGATCTGCGCGACCACTCCTAACGGCTCCTGGAAGTGGTAGGCGACGGTGTCCTCGTCGATCTGGGAGATCGACCCCTCCTGGCCGCGCAGCACGCCCGCGAAGTACCGGAAGTGGTCGATGGCCAGCGGCAGGTCGGCGGCCAGCGCCTCACGGACCGGCTTGCCGTTGTCCCAGACCTCGGCGACGGCCAGTTCGGTGAGGTGCTGCTCCATCCGGTCGGCGATCCGGTTGAGGACGGACGCCCGCTCGGCGGGGGCGGTGCGCCCCCAGGCGGGGGCCGCCGAGTGCGCCGCGTCCAGGGCGAGTTCGACGTCCGCCGCGGTGGAGCGGGCTATGTCGACGAACGCCTGGCCGGTGACGGGCGTCGGGTTCTCGAAATATCCCCCGGCGGCGGGGGCCGTCCATTCTCCGCCGATCCAGTTCTCGTAGCGGGAGGGGAAGGAGGCGGGGCTGCCAGAGTTTCCGGGGGGCTGATAGACCGTCATGAGCCTGCTCCTTTTGATGATGCCGAGAGCTGATGCGGCGCACGCTACTGCTAGTGAACCGGCTCGGCCAGATGGCTTGCGCACTCTCGCGTGATGGTCAGGTCGGCGAGCATGATGGGCTCATGGCGGTTTAACTGACGTGCGTCGTGGAACGGTTGGCGGCGATCGGACAGCGAAAGGAAGCCAATGACGGCACCTGCGAAGGAGGAGGCCGCTGCCGAACCGGCGCGTGCGCCGCAGCCGGGCAGCGTGGTGGTGGACTGGCTCACCACGACCGATCACAAGAAGATCGGCCATCTCTATCTGATCACGTCGTTCGGGTTCTTCCTGGCGGCCGGGCTGATGGCGCTGATGATGCGCGCCGAGCTGGCCCGTCCCGGACTGCAGTTCCTGTCGAACGAGCAGTTCAACCAGCTGTTCACGATGCACGGCACGATCATGCTGCTGCTCTTCGCGACTCCGGCCTTCGCCGGTTTCGCGAACGAGATCATGCCGTTGCAGATCGGCGCGCCCGATGTCGCGTTTCCGCGGCTGAACATGTTCTCGTACTGGCTGTATCTCTTCGGCGGGCTGATCGTCCTGGGCAGTTTCCTCGTCCCGGACGGGCCCGCGAGCTTCGGCTGGTTCGCTTACGCGCCGCTGAACAGCATGACCCGCTCCCCCGGAATCGGCGCCGATATGTGGATCATGGGACTGGCACTGTCCGGTTTCGGCACGATCCTCGGCGCGGTGAACTTCCTGACCACGATCATCGGAATGCGCGCGCCCGGCATGACGATGTTCCGGATGCCGATCTTCACCTGGAACGTGCTGTTCACGTCGATCCTGGTCCTGATGGCGTTCCCGGTGCTGGCCGCGGCGCTGCTGGTGCTGGAGTCGGACCGGCGGTTCGGCTCGATGGTGTTCGCGCCGCAGAACGGCGGGGCGCTGCTGTGGCAGCACCTGTTCTGGTTCTTCGGCCATCCGGAGGTCTACATCATCGCGCTGCCGTTCTTCGGGATCATCTCCGAGATCCTCCCGGTGTTCTCGCGCAAGCCGATCTTCGGATATCTGACGCTGGTCGGCGCGACCATGGCCATTACCGGTCTTTCGATGGTGGTGTGGGCCCACCATATGTTCGTGACCGGCGCCGTTCTGCTGCCGTTCTTCTCCTTCATGTCGTTCCTGATCGCGGTGCCGACCGGTGTGAAGTTCTTCAACTGGGTCGGCACGATGATCAACGGTTCACTGTCGTTCGAGACGCCGATGCTGTGGTCGATCGGATTCTTGGTGAGCTTCCTCTTCGGCGGGCTGACCGGAGTCATTCTCGCCTCCCCGCCGCTGGACTTCCATGTCAGCGATACCTACTTCGTCGTGGCGCACTTCCACTACGTGGTGTTCGGGACCGTGGTGTTCGCGATGTTCGCCGGTTTCTACTTCTGGTGGCCGAAGTTCACCGGAAAGATGCTGGACGAGCGGCTGGGGAAGATCCATTTCTGGACGCTGTTCTTCGGCTTCCACATCACGTTCCTGGTGCAGCACTGGCTGGGCGTCGAGGGAATGCCGCGCCGGTACGCCGACTATCTGGCGGCCGACGGATTCACCACGCTCAACACGATCTCGTCGATCGGTGCGTTCCTGCTCGGAATGTCGACGCTGCCGTTCCTCTACAACGTCTGGAAAACGGCGAAATACGGCGAGAAGGTGACGGTCGACGATCCCTGGGGATACGGCCGCTCCCTGGAGTGGGCCACCTCCTGCCCACCGCCCAGGCACAATTTCACGACGCTGCCGAGGATTCGCTCCGAATCCCCCGCCTTCGATCTGCACCACCCGGAGGTGCCGGCCGGGGCGCTGTCGGCGCTGGACGCCGACGAAGTGTCGCTGGACAAACGTCGCTGACCAAACGTCACTGAGCAGGCATCAATTACCAGGCGTCACTTGCCCAGCGTCCGCCGGGCCTTGCGCCCCGCCGCCATTGCCACGTCGCCGAGGGCGTACGCAGCGCCCAGCACCTGTCCGCCGGCCGACATCACGGCGGCGCGCCCGCGGCCACCGCGCCGGGCGCGGGCGTCGAGCAGCCGCTGGAAGAGGGTCTCGTGCAGCCGGGCGATCCGGTCCGGGTCGTACTGCTCGCCCTTGACCGACGCCGCGCGGCCCATCGTGACGCGCAGCTCGTCGTCGTTGATCAGCCGCAGCAGCGCGGCGGCCATCGCGTCGATGTCGCGCGGCGGTACGAGCAGGCCGTCCACGCCGTCGGAGATGATCTCCCGCGGGCCGAGCGGACAGTCGGTGCTGACGACGGGAAGGCCGGCGCGCATGCCCTCGACGATCGTCATGCCGAACGACTCCATGCTGGAGGAGACGGCCAGGATCGACGCCTTCGCCAGCTCCGGCTCCAACGGCGAGGCGGGGCCCATCAGGCGGACGGCGTCCTGCGCGTGCAGCTCGACGACGAGGGCGGCCAGCTTCTTCCGCTCGGCGCCCGCGCCGTACAACCGCAGGGTCCAGTCCGGCCGTTCGGCGGCGACCTTGGCGAAGGCCCGGATCAGGTCGTCGTAGCACTTCGCGGGTGCCAGCCGGCCGGCGGCGACCACGACCGGTTCGGTGCACGGCGAAGGGTCGTCGTCGGAGGCCGGGACGCTGTTCGGCACCGGGGTGACCCGGACTCCCGGAATCCGGCGGCGGTAGGCGGCGGCGTCGGCCGCCGTGGTGGTGACCACCGCGTCCAGCCGTGGGTACAGCCGGCGCAGCAGGAGCACGAGCTTGGTGGAGTGGGTGTCGAGGGTGAGGTGCTCCTGGGCGACGCGCACCATGGTGCGCGGGGCCTGCCGCGCGATGTGGACGTTGAGCCCGGGGCGGGTGCCGACGACGACGTCCGCGTCGAGCTGCGCCAGGTGGCGGGCGATGCGCTCGTCGGTGAGGGCGCTGTAGTGGTCATGGCGGCGGTCGGACGCCGGGAAGACCGTGGCGGGGACGGCGCGCCGCGGGTCGTCGAGGTCGGAGTCCTGGCTGTCCTGGCGCAGATCGACCAGGTGCCGCAGCCGGACGCGGGGGTCGTAGACGAACTGCGGCTCGTCCAGGTGCCGGAAGACGGAGACGATTTCCACATCGTGCCGCTCGGACAGCTTGCCGGCGAGGTTGCACGTCGTACGGATGGTGCCACCGATTCCGTACGCGTTGTGGATCAGGAATGAGATGCGCATGCGTTTCCGTGTCTCCCGGTTGCCCGGCGGATTCCCCGCCCGTTGCCGTCCGCGGACGACAGACGGACGTCAGACGGACGATAGCAAGATCTGGCCTTTGTCCCCTGCTGTGTCCAGGGGTCCCTGGCGCGTCCAGGCGTCACTTGCCGCGTCCAGGGCGACGGTGGCCCGACACAGCCTCAGGGGCTGTACGGCAGCTGGGGCACGGTGAGGCAGTTGCCGGCCGGGTCCCCGCCCTGGGTGACCCATCCGCCGTGGCCGTCCTGGGCCGCGTCCGACCAGCGGGCGACGGACAGACAGGTGCGGCGGGTGGCGGGCGGATCCGGCAGCGCGGCGAAGGTGACCGGTGCCAGCAGCCCCCGGGCGTCGTAGGGCTGCGCGCGGCCCATGAACCGCTCGACGCAGCCGCGGTCGGGGGCCGCCCCGCCGGCGGTGCAGCCGGTGAGGGCGTCGGTGAACCACATCGCGGCGGCCCAGCCCTCCAGCTGCCACTGCGAGAACTGCCCGGCGTCCTTGCCGTGCGCGCGCTGCCAGGCCGCCATGCCGTTACGGAACGCGTCGACGGCCGGTTGCCCGGTCTCGTCGTAGTTGCGGCTGCCCGAGGTCGCCCACAGCGCGTTCCGGCAGCCGGCCGCGCCCTGGTAGTCGGCGGGCACGGTCGTCGCCCAGTTCTGGACGTTGGTGACCTTGGCGGAGACCGTCACACCGGCCGCCTGCATCGCCCGGCACAGCTGGCCGTTGCCGTGGGTGTCCATGGCGTCGAAGAGGATGTCGACACCACGGGCCCGCAGATCGGCGGCGACGGCGCGGAAGTTGGGCAGGGCGAAGTCGACTTGTTCACTGATCGTCTTGTATCCCTCCGCCCGCAGCCCCTGGAGGAGCTGTTGCGCGTACCGCGCCGAGGCGGACTGGTTGTAGTGGACGACCGCGGCCGTCCTGGCCTGCTGCCGGTCCTTGAACCAGCGGTAGACCTCGGTGCCCGCGTACAGCGTGCCGCCCCAGCCGGGGGTGCCCCCGCGGGGGGCGTCGCTCCCGTAGATCCCGTACAGGTGCGGATAGGTGTCGTACGCCGTGCCGATGGGGATGCCGCCGATGTCGGGGACGCCCTTGCCGCTCACGTACGAGGCTCCGGCGTAGTCGAGGGCACTGGTCGCCACCAGGGCGAACACCTTGTCCTGGTCGACAAGTCGGCGTACGCATTCGTTGTTGCCCACCCCACTGCCGCCGTCGTCGCAGGTGACCGCCTCCACCCGGTGCCCGTTGACGCCGCCCTGGGCGTTCAGCGCGTCGATGTACGCGAGCGCGCCGTCCCGCGGTCCGCTGAACGCTCCCCCGCCGACCGGGCTCGTGGCGCTGGTGACGATCCCGACGCGGACCGGCGCCGGCGCGGACGTCGTCGCGGACGGCGGGTCGGCGAAGTCGCGCTCCGGCAGCCGGCTGCCACAGCCCGCCGCGACCAGGACCGTGGTGAAGGCCAGCACCGCCACGGCGGTTCGGGACGAGGCCGGCAGCCGCCGGCCCGGGTCCTTCGCCCCGCGGAACGAGACGGACACCGGACGGTCAGCAGCCCGGCACGGCGGTGCCACCGGCGTCCAGGGCGATCAGGGCGCAGAGGCTCTTGACCGACACCTTCCACACCTGGTTCTGCAGCACGGACGTGCCCAGGGTGTTCGGCAGTACGTCGGCGCCCTGCAGCGAGAGCGTGTACGTCACTTCGGCGGCCGTGGCCGAGGTGAGACGGACCTGGTTGACCTTCGCGCGGACCTGGCCGACCCGGGGGTCGCCCGAGAACGCGGCGAGCAGCGGCCCGAGGTGGTCGCCGTTCTCCAGCAGCTTCGCCTTGTCGCCGGCGCTCGTGCCCGGGGCGAAGAACTTCTCCCAGTTCTGCCGGATCTGCTGCTCGGCCGCTCCGCTGTCGGCCGGGGGCGAGGTGGCGGTGGCCGAGGAACCGCCGGAGGGCGTGTCGGAAGGAGTGCCGGAGGGCGTGCCGGTCGCGGAACCGGTCGCGGTCGCCGGTGATTTCGACGGCGTGTCCCCGCCGTCCCCTCCGCCCCCGCAACCGGTCAGCGCGACCAGCATCGCCGTGGTCAACGCCATCGCGACCAGCGTCGCGCGTGCGGAACGGACCATGTGTCCCACCATCCCCCGGCTCGGGCCGTGCGGTTCGGGGTATTGCCCCCACCGGCATATTGGCGCTAATCGGTGAACATGCCCATACGCCGTGTGAAGCGAGATGACGCCACACCCGCATTCGTCCCGTGGGGCGCATACGTCCACCGGGCCGGCTGGCTGCTTCTCGCGGCGGGCGCCGTACTGTGCGGACTCGGCTGGTACGGGATCGCAGGCGAGCGCTACGCGGAGCGTCAGATTCCGTATCTCGCCTCCTCGTCGATCCCCGGAGGGGCTCTCATCGTCGCGGGCGCCGTCCTGATCGCCCGGCCGCCGGACCCGGGATCCGCCGGCCAACAGGCGCCCACCGCCGATGTCCTGGTGGCGGAACCCTACGAGAAAGCGGAAGCCGCCGAGGGAACCGGACCCGTCGCCGTCTCCACCGCCCCGCCCGTCGCGGTCCCGGGCGGCACGCTGCTGCACCGCCCCGACTGCCCGCTGGTGCAGGGCAAACCGGAGGCGGCGCCGGCCGGGCCCGATGACATCCGGTCGCGGGCCCTGACGCCGTGCCCGGTGTGCGAGCCGGGCCGCTGACGTGGCGTCGCTGACGTACGACCTGACCCTCGCCGGGCTCTCGGTCGGCAGCGCCGCCGCGCTCACCGGCATCGGGCTGGTGGTCACCTATCGCGCGACGGGGGTGTTCAACCTCGCGCACGGCGCGATCGCGATGGTGACGGCGTACGTCCTGCGGGAGCTGGTGGTGGTCCACGGCTGGCCGCCGGCACCCGCGGCGGCCGTCAGCCTGCTGGTGGTCGCGCCGGGCATCGGACTCGCGCTGGACCGCGTCGTGTTCCGGCCGCTGGCGGCCCGCGAGGCGGGCCCGGCGGAGACGCTCGTCGCCACGCTGGGGGTGTTCGTCCTGCTGGTCGGCGCCGCGTATCTGGCGTGGGGAGGCGACGCGCGCGGCGACGCGCCCGTCATCGTGCCGGACGATCCCTGGGCGCAGCTCGCCGCGGTGGTCGCACTGGCGGGCGCGGTCGGCGCCGTCACCCGCTGGACGCGGTTCGGGACGCGGCTGCGGGCGGTCGTCGACGACCGGCGGCTCGCCGTGCTGGGCGGGATCGACGCGGACCGGGTCGCGGCGGCCGGCTGGGCGTTCGGTGCCTTCGCCGCGGGTCTGGGCGGGGTGCTGCTCGCGCCGTATCTGCGGCTCGATCCGTACGGGCTGTCGCTGCTGGTCATGGAGACGATGGCGGTCGCGGTCGCCGCCGGGATGCGCAGTCTGCCGGTGGCGGTCGGGGTCGCGGTGGCGGTCGGCGTGGGGCAGAGCCAGCTCACCCGGCTGCATCCGGGCGGCAGTTGGCAGGAGCCACTGCTGCAGGCCGTGGGCGCCAACCTGTTCGTCGTCGCCCTGCTGATAGCGGCGCTGCTGATGCCCGCGATCGGTGACGCGTCGCCGGATGCCGCGCCCGCGCCGCCGGTCACCGCCCGGTTCCGGGCTCCGCCCTGGGCCTGGGCGGTCTGCGGCCTCCTCTTCCTGCTGCCGCTCGGCCTGGCGGGCACCGATCTGACCACGTCCGTGCAGGTACCCGCGATGGGGCTGATCCTGCTCTCGCTGGTCGTCGTCACCGGCCTCGGCGGCCAGATCTCCCTCGGGCAGGCCGCCTACGCCGGGCTCGGCGCCCTGTTCACCGCGCTGCTCGCGGCCGGCCGCTTTCCCGCGGTGCCCGCGCTCCCCGAACTGCCCGCGCTCGCCCTCGCGGTGCTCCTCGTCGCTCCCCTCGGGCTGCTCACCGGTGCGCCGGCCGTCCGGCGGCGCGGTCTGGCGCTCGCGCTCGCGACGTTCGCGGTGGGGGTCGCGGTGAGCCGGTTCGTCTTCGCGCAGCCGTACGCCACCTCGGGACTGGATCTGCGGCGCCCCGCCGGGTTCACCGCCGACCGGGCGTACTACGTCCTCGAACTCGTGCTGCTGGCCGCCTCGCTGGTCTCTGTGCACCTGCTGCGCCGGGGCAGGACGGGACGCGCCCTGGCCGCGATCCGCGACCACGAGGCGGGCGCCGCGGCGGCCGGGGTGCCCGTGCCCGCTCTGAAGCTGTTCACGTTCGTGGCGGGTGCGGGGTTCGCGGCGCTGGGCGGCGGACTGCTCGGGATGGGCGTCCGGAGCTTCGACGTCGCGTCCTTCGACCCGCTGCGCGGGCTGTTGTGGTTCGCCGCCGTGGTCGTCCTCGGCGCGGACAGCCCGCTCGGCGCGATGGCCGCGGCGGCCCTCCTCGTCGGTCTCGACGCCGGGACGAAGGAGGGCGTCGCCGCCGCGGTCGTCGGCGTCCTCGCCGTGCTGCTCGGCCGCACCCCCGGCGGCCTTCCCGCCGCCCTGCGGCTCCGGTACCCGGCCTTCGCGGCGGCTGTCCTGCCGGCTCGCGACCGCCGCCCGGTCCTGGTGCGCCGCCCGAAGGCGCGTGGGGCCGTGGCAGCCGGCGAAGCACGGCTGACCGCGCGACGGATATCGCTCGGCTACGACGGCATCACGGCTGTCGACGGCGTGGACCTCACCGTGTCACCGGGCAGGGTGACGGCGCTGACCGGGCCCAACGGGGCCGGCAAGAGCACGCTGTTCGACTGTCTGTGCGGAACGGCCCGGCCGCGACGCGGCCGGGTGCTGCTGGACGGCCGGGACATCACCCGGCTGCCGCCGCACCGCCGGGCCCGGCTCGGGCTGGCACGCACGTTCCAGCAACTGGCGGTCTTCCCCGGGCTGACGGTCGGCGAGAACATCAGGATCGGCGCGGAACAGGGCGCGGTACGCGACCCGGAGGCGGTCGAACGGATCCTGCGGCTGCTCGCGCTGGGCCCCGTACGCGACGTTCCCGCCGCGGGCCTGCCGACCGGCACGCTGCGCCGGGTGGAGCTGGGACGGGCGCTGGCGGGCGCGCCCCGGGTGCTGCTGCTCGACGAGCCCGCCGCCGGGCTCGACAGCGCCGAGATCGGAGCGCTGCGCGACGTGCTGCGCGCACTGGCCGCCGACGGCATGGCGCTGCTGCTCGTGGAGCACGACCTCGAACTCGTCGGGGCGCTCGCCGACATCGTGTACGTCATGACCGACGGCCGGATCACCGCGACGGGCCCGCCCGGCACCGTGCTCACCACCCCACCACCGTCGGAGACGGTGCCGGAGCCAAGGGGCTCCCGATGAGCGTGGAGATCGCGCTGTACGGGGCGAGGGTGCGCTACGGCCCGCTGGAGGCGCTGCACGGGGTCGATCTGGTGGTGCCGCGCGGCAGCGTCACCGTGCTGCTCGGGCGCAACGGAGCGGGCCGTACCACCGCGCTGCACGCCCTCGCCGGCTCGGTGCCGCTGAGCGCGGGCCGGGTGCTGTGGCGGGGCGCCGACGTGACCCGGCTGCCCGCGCACCGGCGGGCCCGGCTCGGGCTGGCGTTCGTACCGGACCGGCGGCCGGTCTTCGGCTCGCTGACCGTGGCCGAGAACCTGGCGCTGTTCACGGACCAAGGGCAGGACCACGGCCAGGAGCCCGCACTCGACGCGCTCGAGGCGCTGGCCACGTCCGAGGTGTTCGCGGTGTTTCCCGCGCTGCGCCCGCTGCTCGGCCGCCGGGCGGGGACGCTCTCCGGCGGCGAGCAGCGGATGCTGGCGGTGTCGCGGGCACTGCTGACGCGGGCCCGGCGCGCGCCGCTGGACGAGCCGGGCCTCGGACTGTCACCCCGGGCCGCGGCGCACGCCTACGGGGCGCTGGGGGGCCTCACGGCGGGCGGTGGGCGCACCGTCGTCGTGGCGGAGCAGCGGCTGCCCGCCGCGCTGCGCCCGGCGACCACCGTGGTCCATGAACTGCGGCGCGGGGAGGTGGTGTTCACAGGCGAGCCCGCGGAGCGTCCGGAATGAGCAGCGTCGTGCCGACGTCGAGCCGGTCCGGGTCGGCGCCGATCACCTTCTGGTTGACCCGGTACAGCTCCTGCCAGCCGCCGCGCACCGCGAACTTCGTGGCGATCGACTGCAGGGTGTCGCCCGCCACGACGGTGTGCACGCGGCCCGTGAGGTTCTGTTCCTTGGCGCAGACGGGCCAGGCGTCCCAGCCCTGGACGCGCTGTACCTCCTGCGCGACGGCGATCTGCTGCGCCGGGGTGGCCAGATCGGCCCGCGGCGCGTACTTCAGACCGCCGAACTCCTCCCAGGTCGGCTGCCAGAACTGCAGTCCGCCGTAGTAGCCGTTGCCGGAGTTGATGTGCCAGTCGCCGCTGCTCTCGCACATCGCGAGGCCCTCCCACACCGTGGGGCGGGGGACCGCCGGGGTGCCCGCGTGGGCGGCGGTCCCGGTGGTGGTGGGCGTGTCCCCGTGCGCGGGTGGGGTGTCGGCGCGGGCGGGTGCGGCCGAGAGCGGGAGCAGGGCGGCCAGGACGGTGGCGGCGGTTGCCGCGAGGACCATGGCCCGGCGCCCGACCAGTACGTTCATGCGATGAAATGAGGACAGGTCGTTCATAGCGGGTCACGCTAAGCACGCCCTGTCCGCTCCCGGCGCCCGGCGCGCGCGGCGCGCCGGGCGTCCCACCCGGTCGGAGCAGCCGTCCTGAACCGATGTCAGGCCGAATGCCACGCCGAGGAAGCCGTCACCAGGCGGGCCACCAGGCCGGCGCGCGGACCGCCAGCGGGGCTCCGGCCGCCCGGGACGTGACCGCGATCGCCGCGCGCTCCTGGCTGCGGCTCGGGTGTTCGGCGGCCTGCGGCGGCTGCGCCTTCGGCCGTACCGTCTTCGTCTTCGGGGGTGTCGCCTTGGGAGTGCCGGCGGACGGCGCGTCGCCGTACGCTCCGGCGCGGCGGGCGCAGACCGGCCACGCTCCCCAGCCGCTCGACCGCTGCACCTTGGTCGCTATCGCGATCTGCTGCTCGCGGGAGGCCTTGTCGGCGGTCGGGGCGTACTGCGTGCCGCCGTTCGACCGCCAGGTGCCGGCGGCGAACTGCAGTCCGCCGTAGTAGCCGTTGCCGTTGTTGATGTGCCAGTTGCCGCCGCTCTCGCACTTGGCGATGCGGTCCCACACTCCGCTGTCGGCCGCCGCGGCCTGTCCTCCGGCGGCCAGGACGGCCAGCGGGCTCAGTGCCGCCATGCCGGTGAGCACAGCGATGACTCGGTACTTGGCCAAGACCATGGATTCCCTCTCCACGGACCCGGGGTTCCCCCTACGTGCCTCGAGAACGCGCACCGGCGCGTCTGACGCCGGTGCCCGTCCGAACCCGGGCGGTGCTCTTTGCACACGAGCCGAGAACCTAGACACCCCAGGTGCACCGAATCAACCAAATCCGGTTCGTTGCAGGCCACTTGACGGTTACCCGAAGTAAGGACGTATTTTCGCCGTCCAATTGACGCGTCCTTGTCACCCTAAATCGTGATGGGTGCCGCACCGGCTGTGACCCACTTCACCGCGGCAGGAACTTCCCTCCGGACGGAATCTCGACAGGGAGTGAGATCCTCCGGGTCGCCGGTCACCCTGCGCACCCGGCGGCGGGAACGGATGTGCCGCAAAGCGTGACCCTCACCACAGGTCGTCCGTTGTCACTGTGCGCGGGGGAACGCCCTGCGCAGCAAACCGCAGCCGCACAGTCAAGGAGGCCTCCGTGCCGCCCATGCTCGACGTCAGCGCCGAGGTACGCGCCGAGATCGGCGAGGAGGAGGCCACGCGTCTGCTCGCCGGGGAGAACGCCCCGGGGACGTACGACTGCACCTCCTGCCGCACCCCCGGCGACACCGGCCAGGAGCGCACCAGCACCGTCCTGTTCGTCAGCGACGAGACCGCGGTGCTCGCCTTCGCCCACGCGACCTGCATCCCCTCGCAGGTGGTGCCGGTCTCGGAGGAGCAGCTCCAGGGCGCGGTGCGCAGCATCACCGCGGACGACGCGGCCGGCGGCACGGCGTCCGCCCTGGTGGACGGCGCCCGGGAGGCCGGGGCCGCGGCCGCGCCGCGCCAGGCGGTGCTGGGCATCACCTGCGGGCTCGTCCTGGTCGAGGGAACGCTCCGGCCGGCCCTGGTGGTCGAACCGACCGGCGCCATCAGCCGCCCGGGCTCCACCGCCGACGGGGACGACTTCCTCCCCCTCATGATCGAGCAGGGCTTCATGCCCCAGCTCGACCTGGCGGTACCGCCGCCCGCCCTGAGCGGCTGGTCGGTGCTGCTGGCCATGGGCCAGTTGCACGCGGTCCTGCAGCCGAGTGCCGGCGGCCCCGCCGTCTCCTGGTGGCAGGCCCACCAGCCGCTGCAGGTGAGCGATGGCTGGCGCAGCGCGGTGAACCGCACCAACGAGGTGTACGTCTACGCCGCCCCGGCCGACTCGATCGGCCGTCAGCCGCGCGAGGACCTGATGCGTGACGCGCTGGAGCGCGCGGCCGCCCGCGGGCTGCTGGTCGGTGCGACGATGCCGCTCTCGGGCACCTGAGCGGCCCGTGCGGCCCGGGGCCCCGCCTCGCACCACCGAACGGCGCAGCGCACCGCTGAACGAAGGGGCGCGTACGGAAACCCGTACGCGCCCCCTCTCGTGCGACCGAAGATCCGCATTTACCCCGTGCTGCCCGCATCTTGGACGGTAAGCAGTCGTTGGCACATTCGTGCACACCTTTGACGCCTTCTCCCGAGTCCCCTACCAGAGCCAGATTCCGTCGATGCGCAGCGCGCAGGATCCCTCCGGGGTCGGCTCGGGCACGCCGATCTACGACGCTCTCTACTCGGAGTACCGCAGGCTGTTCCGAGCCCTGCCGGGTGACCGCTCCGGCGAGGAGGCCATGCAGTTCAACGCGTTCTCGGCGTGGCACGAGCAGCCGTACGACGCCGCGCCGGGCCGGCACCGCGGCAACCGCCCGGCCGCGGCGCTGCCGCCGGGCCGCACCGACAACCGGATGTACGGGCTCTAGACGAGCTCCGGACGGGTCACACACGGCCGGTCGTGGGGAGCGGGCCGCACGGGCCCGCGCCCCACCGGCCACGACTACTTGTTGCGGCCGCGCTTCTCGCGGACCCGCACCGAGACCTGGATCGGCGTGCCGACGAAGCCGAACTCCTCACGCAGCCGGCGCTCGACGAAACGACGGTAGCCCGCCTCGAGGAAGCCCGAGGCGAAGAGCACGAACCGCGGCGGCCGGGTGCCGGCCTGCGTGCCGAACAGGATGCGGGGCTGCTTGCCACCGCGGATCGGGTGCGGGTGGCCGGCGACCAGCTCGCCGAGGAAGGCATTGAGGCGGCCGGTCGGGATACGCGTCTCCCAGCCCGCGATGGCGGCCTCGATCGCCGGGACGAGCTTCTCCATGTGACGGCCGGTGAGCGCCGAGACGTTCACCCGCGGCGCCCACTGGACCTGGACGAGATCCTGCTCGATCTCGCGCTCCAGGTAATAGCGGCGCTCCTCGTCGATCTGGTCCCACTTGTTGTAGGCGATGACGACGGCGCGCCCGGCCTCGACGGCCATGGTGATGATGCGGGTGTCCTGGACGCTGATCGACTCGGTCGTGTCGATCAGGACCACCGCGACCTCCGCCTTGGTCAGCGCGGCAGCGGTCCGCAGCGACGCGTAGTAGTCCGCGCCTTCCTGCAGGTGCACGCGGCGGCGGATACCGGCGGTGTCGATGAACTTCCAGGTGATGCCGCCGAGCTCGATCAGCTCGTCGACCGGGTCGCGGGTGGTGCCGGCGACCTTGTCGACGACCACGCGGTGCTCACCGGCGACGCGGTTGAGCAGGCTCGACTTGCCGACGTTCGGGCGGCCGATCAGGGCGATGCGGCGCGGGCCGCCGATCCCAGCACCGAAGGTCATCGCGGGCGCCTCGGGCAGCGCCTCCATGATCGCGTCGAGCAGGTCGCCGGTGCCACGGCCGTGCAGCGACGAGACGGCGTGCGGCTCGCCCAGGCCCAGGTTCCACAGTGCGGCGGCGTCCGCCTCGCCGGACTGGCCGTCCACCTTGTTGGCGGCGAGCACGACGGGCTTGCCGGACTTGCGCAGCAGCCGGACGACGGCCTCGTCGGTGTCGGTGGCGCCGACCGTGGAGTCCACGACGAAGACGACCGCGTCGGCCGCCTGGATCGCGAATTCGGCCTGGGCGGCGACGGAGGCGTCGATGCCGAGGACGTCCTGCTCCCAGCCGCCGGTGTCGACGATGGTGAAGCGGCGGCCGTTCCAGTTCGCCTCGTAGTTGACCCGGTCGCGGGTGACGCCCGGCTTGTCCTCGACGACCGCCTCACGGCGGCCGATGATGCGGTTGACCAGCGTCGACTTGCCGACGTTCGGGCGGCCGACGACGGCGAGGACCGGGAGCGGGCCGTGGCCCGCCGCCGCCAGGTCGCCTGCGACCTCTTCGAGGTCGAAGCCTTCCTCGGCCGCGAGTTCCATGAACTCCGCGTACTCGTCGTCGCCGAGCGCGCCGACGTCGCCGTGTTCGTTCTGGTTGTCCATGAAAGCTTCTCCGTCGATCAACAGTGGTGGCTGCGGTACCTGATGTGGTTCAGCGGCCGGTGGCTTGCTTGGCGTGGGCCAGGTGCGCGGTGAGGCGCTCCTGGATGCGCAACGTGGCGTTGTCCATCGCCGAACGGGTACGTCGGCCGCTGGGGTCGCCCGCCTCGAACGGGTCGCCGAAAACGATGTCGATACGGCTGCGCAGTGGTGGCAGCCCCGATATCACCCGTCCCTGGCGGGCGCTGCCCAGGACGGCGACGGGTACGACGGGCGCGCCGGAGCGCACCGCGAAGTACGCCAGGCCGGAGCGGAGTTCCGAGAAGTCACCGACCCCGCGGGTGCCCTCCGGGAAGATCCCGAGCACTCCGCCGCGCGCCAGCACGCCGAGCGCGGCCGTGATGGCGGTGCGGTCGGCGCTGTAGCGGTCGACGGCGAGCTGCCCGATACCGCGCAGGAACGGGTCCAGCGGGCCGACGAACGCTTCCTTCTTGACCAGGAAGTGCACGGGTCGCGGGGAGGTGCCGATGATCATCGGCCCGTCCACGTTGTGCGCGTGGTTGCCCGCCAGAATGACCGGCCCGTGGGCCGGCACCCGCCAGGCGCCGAGGACGCGGGGCCGCCACAGGCCGTTCATCAGGCCAATGCCGATGCGGCGGCCGACCGCCGCTCCGCGCGGGCCGGGCGCCGTCAGGGTCTGGGACGTCACCGAGCCGCTCGCTTCTCCTCGATCAGGGTGACGATGCACTCGATGACCTGGTCGAGGGAGAGGTCCGTGGTGTCGACCTCTATGGCGTCGTCCGCCTTGGCCAGCGGCGAGGTCTTCCGGCCGGAATCGGCCGCGTCCCGCTTGACCAGGGCGTCCTGGGTGGCCTGCACGCTCTGCGCGCCCTTGAGCTCACCGCTGCGCCGGGACGCGCGGGCCTCGGCGGAGGCGGTCAGGAAGATCTTGAGAGTGGCGTCGGGCAGCACCGTGGTGCCGATGTCCCGGCCCTCCACGACGATGCCGTCCGGCGCGGCGGCGGCGGCCGCGCGCTGCAGGCCGACCAGCCGGGTGCGCACCTCGGGCACCGCGCTGACGGCGCTGACCGCGGCGGTGACCTCCTGGGTGCGGATCGGCCCGGAGGCGTCCTCGCCGTCCACGGTGATGGTCGGGCCGACGGGCTCGGTGCCGGAGACGATGACGGGCTTGGCGGAGGCGTTGGCCACGGCCTCGGTGTCACTCACGTCCACGCCGTTGCTCAGCATCCACCAGGTGATCGCCCGGTACTGGGCGCCGGTGTCGAGGTAGCTGAGGCCGAGCTTGGCCGCGACGGCCTTGGACGTGCTGGACTTACCCGTGCCCGAGGGGCCGTCGATGGCGACGATCACCGGAGATTCCACAGCGCGAGGGCCTTCCTTGGGCACGGTTACGGGGTGAGGTGGGCCCGGCTGACGCCGGAGGCCATCCCATAAGGTTACCGGCCGGGTGCCAGCACACGTACCACAGCCGTTGTCCCCGGCCGCCGGAACCCGTCACATCGGGCCGCCGGGGCGGCCGCGGGGCCATCGGGAGCCGTCGCGGGACCCCGCGCCCCAGGTCCGCCGCGGGACGCTCAGGACCGGATGGACCAGCCCCGGTCGCGCAGCGCGCTCGTCAGGCCCGGCGCCGCCGCCGGCTCCACCATGAGCTGCACCCGGCCGGCCTGCTGGCCCGTCGAGTGCTCGATGCGGACGTCCTCGATGTTCACACCGGCCGCGCCCGCGTCGGCGAAGATCCGCGCCAGCTCGCCCGGCTGGTCGCCGATGAGCACCGCGACGACCTCGTAGGCCTTGGGGGCCGTGCCGTGCTTGCCGGGGACCCGGTCCCGGCCGGCGTTGCCGCGCAGCAGGATGTCCTCGATCCCGGCGGCGCCGGTGCGGCGCTTGTCCTCGTCGGCGGACTGCAGCCCGCGCAGCGCCTCGACGGCGCCGGTCAGGTCGGTGGCGACCTCGGCGAGCACATCGGCCACCGGGCCGGGGTTGGCGGCCAGGATGTCCATCCACATGCCGGGTTCCGATCCGGCGATACGGGTGACGTCGCGGATGCCCTGCCCGCACAGCCGCACCGCGGTGTCCTCGGCGTGCTGCAGCCGGGCCGCGACCATGCTGGAGACCAGCTGCGGGGTGTGCGAGACGAGCGCGACGGCCCGGTCGTGCTCGTCGGCGTCCATCACCACCGGTACGGCGCGGCACAGGGCGACCAGTTCCAGGGCGAGGTTGAGCACCTCGGTCCCGGTCTCCCGGGTGGGGGTCAGCACCCACGGGCGGCCCTCGAAGAGGTCGGCGGTGCCGGCCAGCGGGCCGGAGCGCTCGCGGCCCGCCATCGGGTGCGTACCGATGTAGCGGGACAGGTCGCAGCCCAGCGCCTGCAGATCGCGGCGCGGACCCGCCTTGACGCTGGCCACGTCGAGGTAGCCGCGGGCCAGGCCGCGGCGCTGCGCGTCGGCGAGGGTGGCCGCCACGTGGGCCGGCGGTACGGCGACGACGACGAGGTCGACCTGACCCTCGGGGGGCAGCGCGCTGCCCGCGCCGAGGGCGGCGGCGGTGCGCGCGACGGACGGGTCGTGGTCCTCCAGGTACACCTCGACGCCGCGCGAGACGAGGGCGAGCGCGGCGGAGGTGCCCATCAGGCCGGTTCCGATGACCAGGGCGGTCCTCACTGAGCGATGTCCTTGCGGAGCGCGGCGGCGGCGCCGAGGTAGACATGCCCGATCTCGCTCCTGGGCAGCTCGCTCTCGACGTGCGCGAGGATGCGGACCACGCGCGGCATGGCGCCCTCGATGTCCAGTTCCTGGGCGCAGACCAGCGGTACGTCCACGATGCCGAGCCGGCGCGCGGCCACCGCCGGGAAGTCGCTGTGCAGATCAGGGGTGGCGGTGAAGATCACGCTGATCAGGTCGTCCACCGCGAGCCGGTTGCGCTCCAGGAGGGCGGTGAGCAGCTCGGACACCTGTCCGTGCATGTGTTCCGCCTCGTCCCGCTCCAGCTGGACGGCTCCGCGGACCGCTCGTACCGCCACGTCACTGCTCCCTCATGCCCTCGGATCCGAACCCGGCAAGCGTAACCAAGTGATCAGGCACACGGTCGCGGCGACCGCCCAGCGAGACGGGCGGCCGCCGCACGGCACGGGGTGCGTCCCGCCATGGCACGCCTTTCCGAAAGACCGGCCGGGGTCGCTTCCCGCGAATCTCCCGGCGACGAACGTGGTCAATCTCTCCCGGAGCGGACACATCCGCCACTTGGAGGTCACCGGCGTCCGGTACAACGATGGACATGATCCTTCACCTCGTCCCGCTGGACACCTGGCTCCACGAGCCCGACCGCCCGTACGCGCCCGCCTCCCTCGCCGAGGACGGCTTCGTGCACTGCTCCCCCGACGAGGCCGTCACCCTGGCCGTCGCCGACGCCTTCTACCGGGACACGGCCGGGCCGCTGATGGTGCTGCTCATCGACGAGGAGGCGCTCGACCACCCGGTGCGCTGGGAGGCCGCGGACCCGGCCCCGCCGCCCGGCGTCGCCGAGGGCACCCTCTTCCCCCACGTGTACGGCCGGATCAACCGCACGGCGGTGACCGGGATGCTGGAGGTCGAACGGGACCCGGTGGGCCACCCGCTGCGGCTCGCCCCCTGGTCATAATCGCCGTATGCCCGGACACGAACTCGTACGCCGTCACACCGTCTACTCCTGTGTCATGGGCTCGCGCGCCTTCGGGCTGGCCACCGAGGACAGCGACACCGACCGCCGGGGCGTCTACGTGGCCCCCACCCCGCTCTTCTGGGGTTTCACCAAGCCCCCGACGCACGTGGACGGCCCGGCGGAGGAGCAGTTCTCGTGGGAGGTGGAGCGCTTCTGCGAGCTGGCGCTGCGCGCCAACCCCAACCTCCTCGAATGTCTGCACTCACCCCTCGTGGAGCGACTGGACGACACCGGCCGCGAGCTGCTCGCGCTGCGCGACGCCTTCCTGTCCCGGCAGGTCGACGCCACCTTCCGCGGCTACGCGGCCCAGCAGCTGCACAAGATCGAGCGCGACATCCGCAACCACGGGGCACCGCGCTGGAAGCACGCCATGCATCTGCTGCGGCTGCTGATCAGCTGCCGTGACGTGCTGCGCAGCGGTGAGCTGCGGATCGACGTCGGCGAGCACCGGGACCGGCTGCTGGCCGTCAAGCGCGGCGAGGTCTCCTGGGACGAGGTGCGGGTCTGGATGGCGGAGCTGCACGAGGCGTCGGACGCGGCGGCGAGCCGCTCGCCGCTGCCGACCGAACCCGACCGGGCCCGCGTCGAGGACTTCCTGGTCCGGGTGCGCCGCGCCTCGGCCGGCGCCCCGGACCCGTTCCCGGCTGCCGCCTCAGACGCCGTCCCACAGGGCACCGAACTCCAGTAGCTCCTCGCGGTACTCGATCCGCCCGGCCCAGTCGGCGGGCCAGGCGGCCGCGCCGAGGTGGGCGCCCGCGAAGGCGCCGGCGAGGCAGGCGATCGAGTCCGAGTCCCCCGAGGTGCAGGCCGCCCGCCGCAGCGCGGTGACCGGCTCGTCGGGGAAGAGCAGGAAGCACAGCAGCCCGGTGGCGAGCGCCTCCTCGGCGATCCAGCCGGCCCCGGTGGCCAGACAGGGGTCCGCCTCCGGGTCCGGGTCGCGCAGCGCCGCCTCCAGCCGGTCCAGCGCCGCCAGGCAGTCGTCCCAGCCGCGTTCGATGAAGCTCGTCGGCAGCGGGTCCTGCGCGTACGTCCACAGGTCGTCCAGCCAACGGTGGTGGTAGACGGAGCGGTTGGCGGTCGCGTAGCCGCGCAGCAGGCCGACCAGGTCGTCCGGCCGGGCGCCCTGCGCGAGCAGCAGCACCGCGTGCGCGGTGAGGTCGCTCGCCGCGAGCGCGGTGGGATGCCCGTGGGTCAGCGCCGACTGGAGCTGCGCGGCGCCCGCGCGGGTCTCCTCGTCGAGCCCCGGCACCAGCCCGATCGGCGCCACCCGCATATTGGCGCCGCACCCCTTGGAGCCGGTCTGGCTCGCGTCCTGCCAGACCCGTCCCTCGTGGCTGAGCCGCTCGCAGGCCACCATGCAGGTCCTGCCGGGCGCCCGGTTGTTCTCCGGGGACCGCCACCACTCGACGTACTCCTCGCGCACCGGCCGTGCCAGCCGCAGCGGTGCCAGCGGCCCGCGCTCCATCGCGGTGCGCAGACCGCGCCCGAGCGCGAGCGTCATCTGGGTGTCGTCGGTGACGATCGCGGGCCAGAGCAGCCCCATCTCCCGCCACGGGCCCATCTTCTTCAGGATCGAGGGCACATCGTTGAACTCGGTCGGGAACCCGAGCGCGTCACCGAGCGCCAGCCCGATCAGCGCGCCGGTCGCCGGGCGCCGCTCGTCGCCGCTCATGCCGCCACCCGCGTCCGGACCACGAGGTCGTGCAGGGCGTCGTGCGCGGTGCTCTCGTCCGGCAGCCGGGAGGCGGCCTGCGCCTCGTCCAGCGCGGCGTGCAGCGTCTCGACGTCCCGGGCGACGTGGGCGATGCCCATGCCCGTCGCCGGCCCGTGTTCGGCCACCGCCTTGGCCTCGATGAGCTCGCCGAGGTAGGCGGGGGCGGTGACCTGGCCCAGCAGCGTCGGCAGATGGGCCTCGACACCGCCGCCGCGCATCAGGTGGATACCGGTGAGCAGCGCGCGGAAGGTGTAGAGCAGCGGCTTGAGCTCGCCGTTCTTCTCGTACAGCCGCCACTGCGTCGCCGCGAACCCGCGGTAGTGATGGGCGTGGCCGCGGGTGATCACACCGGGCGCCAGGGCGGCCAGCTCGCCGTGCACGTCACTGGTGTGCACGACCAGTGGGGAGAGCAGCTGCTCCAGCACATAGCCGTTGCGGCGCAGCATCAGCCGGCAGAACTTCAGCAGGTCGTGCGTGACCAGATCCAGCTCCAGGCCCTCCCGGTCCCACATCCGGGTCTGGGTCTCCTCGCCCTCCCGCAGGCCGATGAGATCGGCCAGCGGCAGGAGGTGGACTCCGCGCAGATCGACGTCCGAGTCACGGGACGGGAATCCGTACAGGTGCGCGCCGGAGACGGTGGCGAGGAGCAGGGGCAGTCCCCGGCCGGTCAGCTCGGCGAGGACCGGGCGCAGATCGGGCAGTCCCGCGGCGCTGAGCGGGTCGGCGTGGATGGTCATGGTCACCATCCTCCCCGGACCGCGGGCCGACGGGCCAGTGGTTTCGGGGTCGGAACCCAACGGAAACGGCCGGTCGGAACGGCCCTGAGGACCGTTCCGGCCGGCCGGAACGCGTTCGCGCGGAACGACCTAGAGGTCGACCTCGCCCATCAGCATGCCGACCTCGGTGTTGGTGAGGCGGCGCAGCCAGCCGGACTTCTGGTCGCCGAGCGGGATCGGTCCGAAGCTGGTGCGCACCAGCCGGTCGACCGGGAAGCCGGCCTCGGAGAGCATCCGGCGCACGATGTGCTTGCGGCCCTCGTGCAGGGTCACCTCGACCAGGTAGTTCTTGCCGAGGTTCTCCACGACGCGGAAGTGGTCGGCGCGCGCCAGACCGTCCTCCAGCTCGATGCCGTCCTTGAGCTGCTTGCCGAGGTCACGCGGCAGCGGGCCCTGGATCGCGGCCAGGTAGGTCTTCTTGACGCCGTACCGCGGGTGGGTCAGGCGGTGGGCCAGCTCCCCGTGGTTGGTCAGGAGGATCAGGCCCTCCGTCTCGGTGTCCAGCCGGCCGACGTGGAAGAGCCGGGTCTCACGGTTGGTGACGTAGTCGCCCAGGCACTGGCGGCCGTCGGGGTCCTCCATGGTGGAGACGACGCCGGCCGGCTTGTTCAGCGCGAAGAACAGGTACGACTGGGTGGCGACCGTCAGGCCGTCCACCTTGATCTCGTCCTTCTCCGGGTCGACGCGCATGCCCTGCTCGACGACGATCTTGCCGTTGACCTCGACGCGGTGCTGGTGGATGAGGTCCTCGCACGCACGGCGCGATCCCATCCCGGCACGGGCGAGGATCTTCTGCAGCCGCTCGCCCTCCTGGTCGTTGCCGAAGGTCTTCGGAGTCTTGATCTCCGGGCGGTTCTCGTACCGGGAGCGGTTGCGCTCCTCGATCTTGGCCTCGAGCTCGCGCGACTTCGCGGGGATCGGCTTGCGGCCGAGGTTGCCGGTCGCGCGGTAGCGCGGCTTCTCGGGGGGCACGCCGCCGGGCCGGTTCGCGCCCGACTGTCCGGTGTTCCCGACGTCGTAGCGACGCTCCTCGGGACGGGGGTTCTGTGCGCGCCGCTCCTCGTCACGCTGCTGGCCGCTGCCCGAGGTGCGGGGCGTGCTGCCACCGCCACGGGGGTAGCCGCCGCCGCGGGAGCCCGGGCCGCCGGCGCCGCTGCCACCGCGGGAGCCCGCGCCACCGGCGCTGCTGCCACCGCGGGAGCCGCCACCGCCACCGGCGCTGCTGCCACCGCGGGAGCCGCCACCGCTGCCGGCGCCGCTGCCGCCGCGGGAGCCGCCGCTACCGGAGCCCCCGCCCGCGCCGCGGGGGTTGCCGCCCCGGGGGTTCCGGTTGCCGCCGCTGTTCCTGTCGCTGCTTCGCATCAAAGTTCCGTCGTCGATTGAGTCGTCGTATCTGCATCGTCCGGTGCATCCGGGTCGAACGACGGAACCCCTTCCAAGGAGTCCGCCTCGACGGCGTCCGCCTCCGGCAGGAAGGGGGCGAGCTCGGGTAGCTCGTCCAGGCCTCTGAGGCCCATCCGCTCCAGAAAGTAGTTCGTCGTCCTGTACAGGATCGCACCTGTTTCGGGTTCCGTCCCACCCTCCTCGACCAGACCGCGCTGCAGGAGGGTGCGCATCACACCGTCACAGTTGACTCCGCGGACCGCCGAAACCCGTGATCGGCTGACCGGCTGGCGGTACGCGACGACCGCCAGCGTCTCCAGCGCGGCCTGCGTGAGACGGGCCTGCTGGCCGTCCAGAACGAACTTCTCCACGGCCGGTGCGAAGGCCGGCCGGGTGTAGAACCGCCAGCCGCCGGCGACCAGCCGCAGGTCGAAGCCCCTGCCCTGGGCGGTGTAGTCCTCGGACAGCGAGCGCAGGGCGGCGGCGACCGCGCGCTTCGGACGCTGGAGCACCGTCGCCAGCTGCTCCACGGTGGCCGGCTCGTCCACGACCATCAGGACGGCCTCCAGCGCGGGCCGGAGGTCGAGGGCGGCCACCTCGGCGGAGAGCGGCCCGGCGGGCGCCGCTGCGTCTTCCGTCATTTTTCTTTGCCCTCCGGGTCGAATTCATCGGTGACGAGCCGCCGCGCGGTCTCCTGATCGCCGCCCGTCCAGCGCACGAGCAGCGCGCCGAGCGCCTCCTCCTGGTCCAGCGCGACCACTTTCTCCCGGTACAGCTCCAGGAGGGCCAGGAAACGCGCGACGACGGTGAGGGTGTCCGGGGCGTCCGCCGCGAGGTCGGCGAAGCTGGTCTCCCCCAGCTCGATCAGCCGGGCCACCACCAGCTCGCCCTGTTCCCTGACGCTGACCAGCGGCGCGTGGATGTGGTCGGTGTAGATCTGCGGCACCGGTTTGGGCTGCATCGCCTTGACGGCCAGCTTCGCGAACCGCTCGGGGCCGACGCTGAAGACGACCTCCGGCAGCAGGTCCGCGTGCTGCGGTTCGAGACCGACCGTGCGGGGGTGGTGCAGCGCCTCCGCCTCCAGCCGCTCGGCGAAGATCGCCGCGATCCGCTTGTAGGCGCGGTACTGCAGCAGACGGGCGAAGAGCAGGTCGCGCGCCTCCAGCAGCGCCAGGTCCGCCTCGTCCTCGACCTCGGCGGTCGGCAGCAGCCGGGCCGCCTTCAGATCGAGCAGGGTCGCGGCGACGACGAGGAACTCGGTGGCCTGGTCGAGGTCCCAGTCGACCCCCATCGCACGGATGTGCGCCATGAACTCGTTGGTGACCGTGGACAGCGCGACTTCTGTCACGTCCATCCGGTGCTTCGAGATCAGCTGCAACAGCAGGTCGAACGGCCCCTCGAAGTTCACCAGCCGCACGGTGAAGCGGCCGTCGGGTGCCGGTCCGGGGACGGCGTCGGCCGGGGTATCGGCGGAGGCGTCGGGCGGGTCCTGGACGGCAGGCGCCACGGGTACCGCCGGTTCGACGGGCTCCGGGACCGCGACAGGTGCCGGGTCCACGACAGGCGCCGGCTCCGCCGCGGGCCCCGTGACGGGAGCCGCTGCCGCGGCCGGGCGGCCCGGCCCCCGGCCGAGGGCTCGGCGGGGCGGCTGGGGGGCGTCGTCGTCGGTGATCGGCATCGCTGTCCATCGTGCGGGGTCGGCGGGGGCGGCCCCCCGGCAGGGAGCCTACTGAGCCGCCCCGTCCGAC
This sequence comes from Streptomyces sp. H39-C1, assembly GCF_027158125.1. Classification (NCBI taxonomy): domain Bacteria; kingdom Bacillati; phylum Actinomycetota; class Actinomycetes; order Kitasatosporales; family Streptomycetaceae; genus Streptomyces; species Streptomyces sp. H39-C1. The sequence goes on along the minus strand of NZ_JAPVLS010000011.1, from coordinate 21,901 downwards.
GTCGCCGTGGCCACGCCGACCACCGCCCGGTGGCTCAGCGGCCCCGCAGGCGGCGCACCAGGATGCTCGCGTCCCCGCGGGACTCCAGATCCGCCAGCACCACGGCGACCGCCTCGCGGACGATCCGGCCGCGGTCGATCGCCAGGCCGTGTTCACCGCGCAGCACGAGCCGCGCGTGTTCGAGATCCATCAGCTCCTCGGCGGAGACATAGACGGTGATCTTCTCGTCGTGCCGTTCACGGCCGCTGGGGCGCGGCCGCTGCTGTTTGCGGCGCGTCTGCTGCACCGGCACCGGGGCCGTGGGCGGCTGGCCCGCGGCCTGTGGACGGCGGCCCTGCGGGATCCCCTCGCGGCCGCTGTGCTCGGCCGGGGTCCCGTCCTGGCCGCCGCCGTCGGGCGCTGTGCCCGTCTGCGGCTCGTTCCCGTCCGCCGGGGCGTCGGGTACCGGCCGCAGCCGCCCGTCGGCCTGAGGGGCCTTCTGGGCGTCCGCGTTGGCGTGCTTACGGGGCTGCGAGGCCTGCAGCCCCATGCCCCCTGTGGTGCGGAACAGTTCGTCCGCACCCGGGAGACTCACTCGGCGTGACACCGGGCGAGCACCTCCCTGGCGAGCTGACGGTAGGCGGCGGCACCAACGGAGTTGGACGCGTACGTCGTGATCGGCTCGCCGGCGACGGTGGTCTCCGGGAAGCGCACCGTACGGCCGATGACCGTGTGGAACACGTGCTCGTCGAAGGCTTCGACCACGCGGGCGAGCACCTCACGGCTGTGCACCGTGCGGGAGTCGTACATCGTGGCGAGGATGCCGTCGAGTTCGAGTTCGGGGTTGAGCCGTTCCCGGACCTTCTCGATGGTCTCGGTCAGCAGAGCGACACCGCGCAGCGCGAAGAACTCGCACTCCAGCGGCACGATCACCGAGTGCGCCGCGGTGAGCGCGTTGACGGTCAGCAGGCCGAGCGAGGGCTGGCAGTCGATGACGATGTAGTCGTAGTCGGCCATCAGCGGCTTGAGGGCGCGCTGCAGTGTCGACTCGCGCGCCACCTCGCTGACCAGTTGGACCTCGGCCGCCGACAAGTCGATATTGCTCGGCAGCAGGTCCATACCGGGCACCGCGGTCTTCAGCAGCACCTCGTCCGCCGCCAACCCGCGTTCCATCAGCAGGTTGTAGACGGTGATGTCGAGTTCCATCGGGTTGACGCCGAGTCCGACCGAGAGCGCGCCCTGCGGATCGAAGTCGACGAGAAGTACCCGGCGGCCGTACTCGGCGAGCGCGGCGCCCAGGTTGATGGTCGAGGTCGTCTTGCCGACCCCGCCCTTCTGGTTGCACATCGCGACGATTTTCGCCGGGCCGTGGTCGGTGAGCGGATTGGGGATCGGGAAGTACGGAAGCGGGCGTCCCGTCGGACCGACCCGCTCGCGGCGCTGACGGGCAGCGTCCGGGGCGAGTGTGGCCGCGTATTCGGGATCCGGCTCGTACTCCGCGTCTGGGTCGTAGAACTGACCGTCCTGCAGATCGTCCTCGTATGGCGCCATGGCGTGTGTGGGGTGCGTCTCCGTGTTCTTGTCGGCCCGGCGTGCCTCGAAGGTGCGGACCGCGACGGAACCGACGGTCTCGAGCCTGTTGGGGCTCTCGACCTGAACGGTCATTCCTGGTTGACCACCCCCGGGAGCAAATGTCGACTCATTCACAAGTCGTCTTACCTCCTTGGTGACCAGGAAACTTCTCGATAGGTCAGCGCGACAGCATGCCGACGGTTGGCGACTCTATGGCGTGTCAGTGGTTCACAGCAACACAATCCGCCGGACACGGCACGATGTGTCGGTAACCGAACACCCCGCTGTCAAGGGCGTAACCGCGTCGTCGCCGATGTTTCAGCGCGGTACGAAACGGTGAAACTGGTACGTTCGACGCACTCGGCCGGGCCTTGGGTCTCCAAGGCCCGGCCGTTGTCGCCGTGTTGACGTGTAGACGTTTCGCGCGCCCGTCACACGCCCGCTGATCAGCCCAGCAGCGTGTGCAGGTCCGTGCTGTGCAGGTCGTGCGCCTCGGCGACCGGACCGTAAACGACCTGTCCCTCATGGGTGTTGAGGCCCAGCGCCAGCGCGGCGTCGCGGCGCAGCGCCTCACGCCAGCCGCGGTTGGCCAGTTCCACGATGTAGGGCAGCGTGGCGTTGGTCAGCGCGTAGGTCGAGGTGTTGGGCACCGCGCCCGGCATGTTGGCGACGCAGTAGAAGACCGAGTTGTGGACCTCGAAGGTCGGGTCGGCGTGCGTGGTCGGACGCGAGTCCTCGAAGCAGCCGCCCTGGTCGATCGCGATGTCGACAAGAACCGATCCCGGCTTCATGCGGGACACCAGCTCGTTGGTGACGAGCTTGGGCGCCTTCGCACCCGGGATCAGCACCGCGCCGATGACCAGGTCGGCCTCGAGGACGGCCTTCTCCAGCTCGAAGGCGTTGGAGGTGATGGTCTGGACGCGGGTGCCGAAGATCTTGTCGGCCTCGCGCAGCTTGTTGATGTCCTTGTCGAGCAGGGTCACGTGGAAGCCCATGCCGAGCGCGATCGTGGTCGCGTGCCAGCCGGAGACACCGGCGCCGATGACGACGGCCTTGCCGGCCTGGACGCCGGGGACGCCGCCGGGCAGCACGCCGCGGCCGCCGACCGAGCGCATCAGGTGGTACGCGCCGACCTGCGGGGCGAGCCGGCCGGCCACCTCGGACATCGGGGCGAGCAGCGGGAGGGCGCGGTTCGCGGTCTCCACCGTCTCGTACGCGATGGCGGTGGTGCCGGACTCGAGCAGTGCGTCCGTGCAGGCGCGGGACGCGGCCAGGTGCAGGTACGTGAAGAGCGTCTGGTCCTTGCGGAGGCGGTGGTACTCCTCGGCGATCGGCTCCTTGACCTTCAGCAGCAGATCGGCGGTGGCCCACACCTCGTCGGCGGTGCCGAGGATGTTCGCGCCGGCGCCGGTGTACTCGGCGTCGGGGATGGAGGAGCCGAGACCGGCGCCCTGCTCCACGTAGACCTCATGTCCGTGGCGCACGAGCTCATGCACGCCGGCGGGGGTGATGGCCACGCGGAACTCGTTGTTCTTGACCTCGCGGGGGATGCCGACCTTCACGTCGATCACGGTCCTTGCACTCATTGGAAGACAGGAATGGCTGCAGCTGTCCGTACATGGCGCGAGAAAGCGTCACACGTCGGACCTGACCGCGATGTGCGCGGCGGAGCCCAGTCTAGTGAAGGAAGACTCTCTGTCTAGCCTTACAAAGTGATTAGTTTGGCCGAGAACGATGACAGATTCGTAGGCCTGGGGCGCTGACGCCTTCAGGCCACCGTTTTTCGGGCCCGCTCAGCCAGGGACTTCACCCGGGCTGAGCAGGCGCTTCGCGGCCGCGCGCTGCAGACGTGCGCCGCCCGGGTCGCCGAGCCGGTCGAGGGTGTCGGCCATCCGCAGCAGGACGGCGCCTTCCAGCCGTTCGTCGCCGGCCTGCCGGGCCCAGTACAGGGCGTCACGACAGGTCCGCAGAGCGTCCTCGGGATGTCCCGCGTACTCCTGGACCCGGGCCGCCTCGCTCAGCGCGCGGGCCTGGGCCGGCAGGTCGCCGAGCCGCCGGTGGGCGCCCGCGGCGGCCCGCCACTCGCGCAGCGCGGGGCCGTAGCGGCCGGCGTAGGTGTGCAGTGCGCCGAGGCGGCCGTGCAGCCGGGCCGCGTGGCCGGTCTCGCCGCGGGCCAGCCGCAGCGCGAGCGCCCTGCCGTACCAGTCCGCGGCCCGCTGCGGGTCGTCGAGCTCCAGGTACGTACCGCCGATGGCCTCCATCGCCCGGCCTTCGGCCTCCCCGTCGTCACCGGTCCGCGCCTCGCCGAGGGCCAGCCGGTAGCGGTCCAGCGCCTCCCGGGTCCTGCCTGCCTCCACATCGAGGTCGGCGAGGTTGATCAGCGCCGCCGCCTTCTCCCGGGGCAGCCCGCGGCGGGTCGCCACATCGAGCACCAAAGCGTGCAGCTGATAGCGCTCCCCCGCCGTCTCCCGGTCCGCCGGATCCACGCCCAGTGCCCGCACCAAGTTGGCGACCAACCGCCGTGCCAGAGTGTCGAGTTCCCCGTCGGCGACCGCCGCGTGGGCCGCGGCGAGCAGCGCGGGGAGCCGGGCCCGCAGCCATACGGCGGCGGCGGACCGCGACGCGAAGCGCATCGAGCGCGGCAGGCCCTCCAGCGACGCCCGGCCCGGGGAACCGTCGGGCTCCAGCGTGATGCGGCACGACTGCAGCAGCCGCACCGTCCGCTCCAGCATCCGGGCCCTGGCCAGCTGGACCTCGCCCGTCCGGTCCCGGGTCTCCAGCAGAGCGCGCAGCAGCGGTTCGAGACAGCCGGGCACCCGGTACTGCGGTGGCAGCGGCGGATCCACCGGATCCCCGTGCAGCAGCCCGTGCGCGGCGAGGTCGTCCAGCGTGCTCTGCGCCGCGGTCACCGAGCAGCCGGCCAGCGCCGAGGCGATGTGCGAGTCCACCAGTCCGGCCGGCGCGAGCGCCAGCAGCCGCAGCATCCGGGCGGCGGTGGGCGGCAGCGAGTCGTAGACCAGCCGGAAGGCGCGCACCAGCTGGGGCGGCGCGGTGGCGCGCGGTGACGCCTCCGGCGCGGTGGCGTGGGCGACGGATGCCGCCGCGGGAGCTGGCCCGGCCTCCGGTTTCGCGGTCACCTCCGCGCGCGCCTTCGGCCCGGACCCGGCCACCCGCTCGGAGCCCGCCTCGGTCCCGGTCCCGGGCGCACCGTCGGAGCCGGTCGCGGCAGCCGCTTCAGGCTCCGCCGGCGGCACGGCGCCGCGCCCGGCCTGGGGCCCGGTCTTCGCCGCGGTCTTCGCCGGAGGCGCCGGTTCATCCGGTACCGCGCGCAGCCGGCTGGTGGCGTCGGTCACCGACAGCCGCGGCTGGGCGGCGAGCCAGGCGGCGACCAGACGCAGCGCGGTGGGGTGCCCGGCGCACTCCTGGACGAGGGTCTCGGCCGCCCGCGGGTCACAGGTGACCCGGGTCGGGCCGATCGCCTGCGACAGCAGATCGACGGAGGCGGCGGTGTCCAGCCCGCCGAGGGTGCACGGCCGGACGTCGGGGACACCGGGCAGCGGTCCCTCGGACGTCGCCACCACCAGACTGCCGGGCCCTTCCGGGAGCAGCGGCAGCAGCTGGTCCGCGTGCGAGACGTCGTCGAGCACCAGGACCGTGCGGCGGCCGGCCAGTGCCGCGCGCAGTGCCGCGTACACCTCACCGGGCTCCGCCTCCGGCAGCGGCGACCCGGCACCGAGGGCCCGCAGCAGCGCCCGCGCGGCCTGTTCCGGAGGGGTGCGCTCGCCGCCGCTGCCGGTGAGCCGTACGAAGTGCTGCCCGTCGGCGTAGCGCGCGGCGACGTCCCGGGCGAGATGGACGGCGAGCGCGGTCCGCCCGGAGCCGGGCCGTCCCGCGATGAGCAGGACGCGGCTGCCGTCCGCCACCTTGCCGCCCAGCGTGGCCAGGCCCGGCCGGTCGATGTCGGCCCGCAGCCCGTCCAGTTCCCGGCGGCGCCCGACGAAGTGCGGCACGTCCCCGGGCAGGGCGCAGCCCGGCACCGACGGTGGGGGCGGGACCGGGTCCTTCGCCTCCGGCCCATGGCCGGGTGACGGCACGAAGTCCGCGTCGGCCACCGATTCACCGGCGTCCAGCACCTGATCCGCCACGGGCACTCTCCCGTTCTGCCTGCGCGCACGAGCCCGCCGCCGCTGCGAACGGGAACACCATCGAGCCTAGGCCCTGTCCGGGCGATCACGAACGGCCACCGCGCGGCCTCGCGCGGAGTCCGGGACGGTCGCCCGGACGGCCGGACCCGGTGCACGGGGACATGCCCGGCCCGGGGGCCCCGCGCAGCCGATCCGCACAATGATCACTCCATCGGATCAGCGGCGCGCCGACACCGCTTATGCCGTGAAGGGCCGGGCCGGCCAGGGCGCGTCGGCGGGCCGCAGCGCGTCCACCCCGTCGCCGGACAGCGTCGCGTGCAGCGCGAGGATCCCGGCCACCAGGCAGCTGTTGTGCAGATGCCCGGCCAGCACGTCGCGCACCAGCTCGGCCAGCGGCACCCGGGCGTACTCCATGTCGGCCTCCTCCCCGGTGACCTCGTACCGCTCGCCCTCCGCCTCGGCGATGTCGCGGGCCAGGAAGATCCGGACGGCTTCGTCGCTGCCGCCGGGAGAGGTGTAGAGATCGGTGAGCACCCGCCACTCCCCGGCCTTGACGTGCGCCTCTTCATAGAGCTCGCGCTGCGCCGCGTGCAGCGGGTTCTCACCGGGCACGTCGAGGAGCCCGGCGGGCACCTCCCACAGCTTCTGCCGTACCGGGTGCCGGTACTGGCGCAGCACCAGGACCCGGCCGTCCTCGTCGAGGGCGACCACGGCCACCGAGCCCGGGTGGACCTGGTAGTCGCGCTTGGCGGTGCCGCCGTCCGGCATGACGACCGCGTCCGTGCGGACGCTCGTCTTCGCCCCGGCGAACGGCGTCGAGGTCGCGGTGACCTGCCACTCCTCGGCGATGTCCTGCAGCATGATGCCCTCCGTGAACCGGTGAGAACGTAACGGCCCGGTGCGAGCGCCGGGCCGGCAGACAGAACGGTGCTGGGGACGGATCACGAAGATCCGTCCCCAGCACCGTACCGATCAATCGATGATCAGCCCTGCTGGCGCTTGACCGCCGCCGCGACCAGACCCGCGAAGAGCGGGTGCGGGCGCGTCGGGCGGGACTTCAGCTCGGGGTGCGCCTGAGTGGCGACGAGGTACGGGTGCACCTCGCGCGGGTACTCGACGTACTCCACCAGCTTGTTGTCGGGCGAGGTCCCGGAGAAGACCAGTCCGGCCTTCTTCTCCAGCTCGGCCCGGTAGGAGTTGTTGACCTCGTAGCGGTGGCGGTGGCGCTCCTCGGCGTACGGCTCGCCGCCGTACACCTCGCGCACGATGGAGCCCTCGGTGAGCTTCGCCGGGTACAGGCCCAGCCGCATGGTGCCGCCCAGGTCGCCCTTGCCGTCGACGATGTCGAGCTGCTCGGCCATCGTCGAGATGACGGGGTGGCCGGTCGCCGGGTCGAACTCGGTGGAGTTCGCGTCCGGGATGCCGGCCAGCGAGCGGGCCGCCTCGATGACGACGCACTGCAGGCCCAGGCAGAGTCCCAGCAGCGGGATCTTGTTCTCGCGGGCGTAGGTGATCGCCGAGACCTTGCCCTCGACACCGCGGTCGCCGAAGCCACCGGGTACGCAGACCGCGTCGACGCCGGAGAGGTGCTTCTTGGCGCCGGCCGGGGTCCTGCACTCGTCCGAGGTGACCCACTTGATGGTGACCTTGGCGTTGTTGGCGAAACCGCCGGCGCGCAGCGCCTCGGTCACCGACAGATACGCGTCGGGCAGGTCGATGTACTTGCCGACGAGCGCGACCGTGACCTGGTGCGCGGGCTGGTGGACCCGCTTCAGCAGGTCGTCCCACTGGGTCCAGTCCACATCACGGAACGGCAGGTCCAGCTTGCGGACGACGTAAGCGTCCAGGCCCTCGGTGTGCAGCACCTTGGGGATGTCGTAGATCGACGGGGCGTCGATGGCGGCGACGACCGCGTCCTCGTCGACGTCGCACATCAGCGAGATCTTGCGCTTGATGGCGTCCGGCACCGGGCGGTCGGCGCGCAGCACGATCGCGTCGGGCTGGATGCCGATGCTGCGCAGCGCCGAGACGGAGTGCTGGGTCGGCTTGGTCTTGAGCTCACCGGAGGGGCCGATGTACGGCAGCAGCGAGATGTGGACCACGAAGACGTTGTCGCGGCCGACCTCGTGCCGGACCTGGCGCACCGACTCCAGGAAGGGCAGCGACTCGATGTCGCCGACGGTGCCGCCGACCTCGGTGATCACCACGTCCACGTCGTCGGTCGCCATCCGGCGGATCCGGGACTTGATCTCGTTGGTGATGTGCGGGATGACCTGGACGGTGTCGCCGAGGTACTCGCCGCGACGCTCCTTGGCGATGACCGTGGAGTAGATCTGGCCCGTGGTCACGTTCGCCGAGCCGTCGAGATTGACGTCCAGGAAACGCTCGTAGTGGCCGATGTCGAGGTCGGTCTCGGAACCGTCGTCAGTGACGAAGACCTCACCGTGCTGGAACGGGTTCATCGTGCCCGGGTCCACGTTGAGGTACGGGTCGAGCTTCTGCATGGTGACCCGGAGGCCGCGCGCCTTCAGCAGCGCACCGAGGCTGGAGGCCGTGAGCCCCTTCCCGAGGGAGGAGGCGACACCCCCGGTGACGAAGATGTGCTTGGTCGTCGTGGATTTGGGCGCAATTGCCAAGAGGGGGCTCCCGTGGTCGCGAGGTGAGGGTCGGGACGGCACGGAATCAGGGGGAGTGCCGTCGCGGCGGTTCAGTGGTTCGGCCCACCGGCCCACGGGCTACCAGGGTAACAGCGACCGTGGGCGGCTGTGTCCGGCGGCGACGTCACTAGCCCGCTTTTAGCAGCTCGCAAGGGGACTCATGGCATGCTCGGGCATGAGCGGAACAAGTGCACCCGACCGGCCCAGTGAAGACAACCGCCACGCGCGCACCTCCCTCCCCGACGACGTATCCTGCTCGGACACATCGCTGCGAGCCGGCCGGCACGGCATCAACCCCGCCCGCTCCCGGAACACGAGCTCGTCGAAAATCCCCAGACCGCAAGACCGGCCCTCCGAGGCCGGCGCCGTCATTCGACTGGAGATGCAGGTGGCCGGGCGCATCGAGGATTACGCACTCATCGGCGATATGCAGACCGCTGCACTGGTCTGCCGGGACGGCACGGTCGACTGGCTGTGCCTGCCCCGGTTCGACTCCCCCGCGGTCTTCGCCGGCCTGCTCGGAACCGAGCAGCACGGATTCTGGAGGCTGGGCCCGGCCCACGCCGCCGGAACCGGTCCGCCCGCGGCGACGCGACGGCGTTACCGGGGCGATTCCCTCGTGCTGGAATCCGAATGGGACACCCCGCGCGGCACGGTCCGGGTGATCGACTTCATGCCGCCCCGTGACGGCGCCCCGCAGGTGATCCGGATCGTGGAGGGCGTCAGCGGGCGGGTGCCGATGCGCTCCGCCCTGCGGATGCGCTTCTCCTACGGCCAGATCGTGCCGTGGGTGCACAAGGTCGGCGACCGCACGGTCGCGGTGGCCGGGCCGGACTCCGTCTGGCTGGACACCGAGGTCGACACGTACGGCAAGGACCTGACGACGTACGCGGACTTCACCGTCTCGCCGGGTGAGCGGGTGGCCTTCACCATCAGCTGGGAGCCCTCGCACCGCCCGCCGCCGTCGCTGCCGGAGCCGGAGGCCTCGCTGGAGTCCACCGAGCAGTTCTGGCAGGACTGGGTCGACCAGTGCACGTACCACGGCCCCTACCGGGACGCCGTGGTCCGCTCGCTGATCACCCTCAAGGGCCTCACGTACGGGCCCACCGGCGGCATCGTCGCCGCTCCGACGACCTCGCTGCCCGAGGACATCGGCGGGGTCCGCAACTGGGACTACCGGTTCACCTGGCTGCGCGACGCGGCGATCACGCTGTCCTCGCTGCTGCGCACCGGCTACCGGGACGAGGCGCGGGCCTGGCGCGAGTGGCTGCTGCGCGCGGTGGCCGGCGACCCGGAGAACCTGCAGATCATGTACGGCATCGCCGGCGAGCGTGAGCTCGGCGAGAACGAGCTGCACTGGCTGCCCGGTTACGAGGGCTCCACCCCGGTCCGGATCGGCAACGGCGCCGCCCACCAACTGCAGCTGGACGTCTACGGCGAGGTCACCGAGGCCCTGCACCTGGCCCATATGACCGGGCTGGCCCGCAACGACTACGCGAGCCTGCTGCAGCTCAAGCTGATCCGCTATCTCGAATCGCACTGGAACGAGCCGGACGAGGGCATCTGGGAAGTGCGCGGCCCGCGCCGCCACTTCGTGCACTCCAAGGTGATGACCTGGGTCGCGGTGGACCGCACCGTCAAGCTCATCGAGTCGGGCGAGGCGGACGGCCCGCTGGAGCGCTGGCGCGAACTGCGCGACGACATCCACCGGGACGTCTGCGAGAAGGGTTACGACAAGGAGCGCAACACCTTCACGCAGTCCTACGGCTCCCAGGAGCTGGACGCCTCGCTGCTGCTCATCCCGCAGATGGGCTTCCTGCCGCCGGACGACAAGCGCGTCATCGGCACCATCGAGGCGATCCAGCGCGAGCTGAGCACCGAGGACGGCTTCATCCTGCGCTACCCGACCAACAGCGGCGAGGACAACCTCGACGGGCTGCCGGGTGACGAAGGGGCCTTCCTGGCCTGCTCGTTCTGGATGGCCGACGACCTGGCGATGATCGGCCGGGTGGACGAGGCCCGCCAGCTGTTCGAGAAGCTGCTGGCGCTCCGCAACGACCTCGGGCTGCTCGCCGAGGAGTGGGACCCCCGGCTCAAGCGCCAGGTCGGCAACTTCCCGCAGGCGTTCAGCCATGTGCCGCTCATCGACACGGCGCTGCGGCTGAGTGCCTGCGGAGCGTACGGCGGCGGCTGACCCGCACGCGTGGGGGCGGGGCCACACGGCCCCGCCCCCACCGCTCAGGCGTTCGCGGCTCTGGGGTTCAGCGCTGCGGGGGTCCGCGGCTCAGGGGTTCAGCGCTGCGCCAACTCGTCGTAGATGCTCAGCACCTGGGCGACCGTGTCGTCCTCGGTCGGCCAGGTGGCGGCCTGGGCCCGCCCGGCCGCGGCGAGCGCGAGCCGGCGCTCCGGTTCGTCGAGCAGCCGGGCCACCATCCGGGCCAGCGCGCCCGGATCGCCGTACGGCACCAGCTCCGCCGCGTCACCGACGAGTTCGGGGATCCCGCCGACCGCGGTGGCGACCAGCGGCACCCCCGCGTGCAGGGCCTCCTGGGCGATCAGGGCGCGCGCCTCCCACCGGCTCGGCAGCACCACCACATCGGCGGCGGCCAGCAGTTCCGTGACATCGGCCCGGCGGCCGATCAGCCGGACGGGCAGCCGTTCGGTGTCGATCCGCTGCTCCAGCGCGGCCCGCCGGGAGCCCTCTCCCGCCACGATGACCAGGGGCCGGGGGTCGTGGTCCGCCAGCATGCGGCAGGCGTCCAGCAGGAGGTCGTAGCCCTTGTGCGGCTCCAGCCGGCCGACGGCCAGCACCAGGGGCCGGTCCACTGCCCCGAACTCGGCCCGTGTCTTCTGCCGCATCCGCTCGGCGTCGCCATGCGGCTCCGGGGCCGCGACCCTGGGCACCGGCACCGCGACCGGCGCCAGCCGCGCGTCCCGGGCGCCCAGTGTCCTGGCCCGGTCCACCAGGTCGGAAGAGGCCCCGAGCACCACGGCCGCGGCCCGCACCACCCGGCGCTCCAGCCAGCGCAGCAGCCGGGCTCTGGCGCCCTCGACGAGGACCGCGCTGTGCCATGTCACCACCAGCGGGGTGGAACGGCCGCTGAGCGCCAGCGACGACAGCAACCCGGCGCGCAGGCCGTGCGCGTGCACCACGTCGGCGTCCGTGCAGGCCACCCGGAGTTCCGTGATGACCGTCGCGTCGGACCTGGCCGCCCGGTGGGCGATCTCCACCGGCTCGAACCGGGCGCCGGTGGCGGTGAGGGCGTAATCGTTTTCGGCGGCGGCCGGGCCGCACACCGTGACCCGCACTCCGCGGGCGACGAGGCCGCCCGCGAGCGAGCTGACGTGCGCACCTGCGGGACCGCCCGCCCCGCCCAGCACGAGGACGGCGTGCAGCTGTCCTCGCGGGGGGATCGGAGTGCTGCTCACCCGGGTACAGCTCCTGACTCGGCGTCGGACGACGGCTGTTGCGCCGTACCCCAAGGATGCCAGGCCCCCACGGCATGCCGTGGGCACCGACCGCCTCCCGGCCCGGGTACGGGCGCCGTGGATCACTCGAACGAGTGCGCTTACGCGCCGTGCCGGGCGTGGCCCCGGCCGGGCTCGACCGGGACCGGCCGGGCTCAGCTGGTGGCGCGGGCCGCGGCCAGCAACTCCTCGGCGTGGGCCCGGCCGAGTTCGGAGTCCTCGAGCCCGGCGAGCATACGGGAGAGCTCCCGCACCCGGTCCTCTCCTTCGAGAACGGTGACACCGCTGCGGGTCACCGAACCGTCGTTCGTCTTCTCCACGAGCAGCTGCCGGTCGGCGAACGCCGCCACCTGCGGGAGGTGGGTGACCACGACGACCTGCGCGGTCCGCGCGAGGCGCGCCAGCCGGCGGCCCACCTCGACCGCGGCCTTGCCGCCGACACCGGCGTCGACCTCGTCGAAGAGATACGTCGGCACGGGATCCGATCCGGCGAAGACGACCTCGACGGCGAGCATCACGCGCGACAGCTCACCACCGGACGCGCCCTTGGCGATCGGCCGGGCCGGGGCGCCGGGGTGCGGGGCGAGCTGGAGCTCGACCTCGTCGGCGCCGGTCGCGCCGAAGGCGACGAGCTGGCCGCCGACCTGGATCCCCTCGGGATCGGCGGTCTGCCGGATGGCCACCCCGACGCGGGCGTGCGGCATCGCCAGTTCGGCGAGTTCCGCGGTGACCGCGGCGGCGAAACGGTCCGCCGCCTCGGTACGGGCGTCGCTCAGCGCCTGCGCGAGGTCCCCGAGCTCGGCCCGCAGCGCGTCCCGTTCCCCGGTCAGCTCCGCGATCCGCTCGTCGTCGCCCTCCAGCTCACCGAGCCGGGCGGCGCTCTGCTCGGCCCAGGCCAGCACCCCATCGATGTCCGAGCCGTACTTGCGGGTCAGATGGGAGAGCACCGCCCGCCGCTCCTCCACCGCGGCGAGCCGCAGCGGATCGGCGTCCAGGTCGTCCGAGTAGCCGGCGAGCTCCTGGGCGACGTCGCCGACGAGGATGCCGATCTCACCGATGCGTTCGGCGAGCGCCGCGAGCGCCGGGTCATGGGCGCGGACGGCCTCCAGCGCGCGCTGGGCCCCGGAGACGAGGGTGTTGGCGTCATTGCCCTCCGGGTCCTCGGGATTGCCCGCGAGCGCGGCGTGCGCGACCGCCGCGGCGGAGGCCAGCGCCTCGGCGTGGCCGAGCCGTTCGGCCTCCGCGGCCAGTTCGGTGTCCTCGCCGGGCAGCGGCTCGGCGTCGGCGACCTCGCCGATCCCGAACCGGATCAGATCCGCCTCCTGGGACCGCTCACGGGCCCGGGTGGTCAGCTCGTCGAGCTCGCCCGCCACCTCCCGCAGCCGCCGGTACGCCGCCCCGTACTTCGCCAGCGGTACGGCCACGGCGTCGCCCGCGTACCGGTCCAGCGCCTGGCGCTGCCGGGCGGGGCGCAGCAGGCCCTGCTGGTCGGTCTGGCCGTGCACGGCCACCAGGTCGTCGGCGAGCTCGCCGAGCAGCCCGACCGGCACGGAACGCCCGCCGACATGGGCCCGCGACCGCCCCTCGGCCGAGACGGTACGGCTGATCAGCAGCGCGCCGTCGTCGAGTTCCGCCCCCGCCTCCTCGGCGCGGACGGCGGCCGGCGAGTCCCGGCCGAGCGTGATCCGCCCCTCGACCACCGCCGCCTTCGCACCGATCCGCACCAAAGCGGGATCGGCCCGGCCGCCCAACAGCAGGCCGAGGCTCGTGACGACCATGGTCTTGCCCGCACCGGTCTCGCCGGTCACCGCGGTGAAACCGGGTGAAAACTCCACCACGGCATCCTCGATGACACCCAGCGACCGGATCCGCATCTCCTCCAACACGGATACGACCATACGAGGTTTGCGGCCCGGCGCGCGACGGGCATCGGCCACCGGCACTCCCGGGTTACTGCGGCGCGCCCCGCCAGCCCGCGACGGGCAGGGCGAACTTCGCCACCAGACGGTCCGTGAAGGAGGCGTGGTGCAGCCGGGCGAGGCGTACCGGCACCGCCCCCCGCCGTACCTCCACACGGGCCCCGGCGGGCAGCTCGACGGTGCGCCGGCCGTCGCACCACAGCACGCCGTGCGGTGTCTTGGGCTGCACCTCGACGGCGAGCACCGAGCGCGGCGAGGTCACCAGCGGCCGCGCGAACAGCGCGTGCGCGCTGATCGGCACCATCAGCAGGGCCTCGACCTCGGGCCAGACCACCGGGCCGCCGGCCGAGAAGGCGTAGGCCGTCGAACCGGTCGGGGTCGCGCAGACCACGCCGTCGCCGCCGAATCGTGACACCGGACGGCCGTCGACCTCGGTCACGACCTCCAGCATCCGCTCGCGCGCCTGCTTCTCCACCGACGCCTCGTTGAGCGCCCAGTCGGTGTGCACCACATGTCCGTCGTTGCGGACGAGGACGTCGAGCGTCATCCGCTCCTCGACCTCGTACTGCTTGGTGACCACCCGGTCCACGACCTTGTCCAGGTCGTCCCGCTCCGCCTCGGCGAGGAACCCGACCCGCCCCAGGTTGACCCCCAGCATCGGTACGCCGGAAGCGCGCGCGAACTCCGCGCCGCGCAGCAGCGTCCCGTCACCGCCGAGGACGATGATCAGTTCGCAGCCCTCGACGGCCCCGGGGCCGCCCTCCGTCACCAGCTCCACCTCGGCGGGCAGCGGCAGTTCCGCGGCCAGGTCCGCGGCCTCGTCCGTCAGGACCCGCACCCCGATCCCGCAGCGCAGCAGGCCGAGCACGACCCGTTCCGCGCTGCGGATCGCGGCCGGGCGGCCGGTGTGCGTGAGCAGGAAGATCATGCGGCCCTTCGGCCCGGCACAGTCCTGCGTTTCGGTGTTCGTCGTCAACGGGGCCCCTCCGCCACAGCACGGTCGACATCCGCCGGGTCCAGATCGGGCGCACCGGCGCGCAGCCACAGAAAGTACTCCACATTGCCGGAAGGTCCCGGCAGCGGACTGGCGGTGACGCCCATGACACCCAGTCCGAGCGCCGCGCCCTGCCCGGCGACCGTCCGCACGGTCTCGGCGCGCAGCTGCGTACTGCGCACGACACCACCGGTGCCCAGCCGTTCCTTGCCGACCTCGAACTGCGGCTTCACCATCAGCACGAGATCCGCGTCGGGCGCGGCGCACCGCACGAGCGCGGGCAGCACCAGGCCGAGCGGGATGAACGACAGGTCGCCGACGATGATGTCCGCGGGCTCGCCGTCGATGTGCTCCAGCGTCAGCTCGCGCACGTTGGTGCGGTCCTTGATGACGACCCGGTCGTCGCTCTGCAGCGACCAGGCCAGCTGGCCGTAGCCGACGTCGACGGCGACGACGGTCGCGGCGCCGTTGCGCAGCAGCACATCGGTGAAGCCCCCGGTGGAGGCCCCCGCGTCCAGCGCGCGCCGCCCCTCGACCTTCAGACCGAGCGGGGTGAACGCGGCCAGCGCGCCGGCGAGCTTGTGGCCGCCGCGCGACACGTAGTCGGGTTCGTTGTCGTCCTTGGCCACCACCACGGCCGCGCTGGTCTCCACCTGCGTGGCGGCCTTGGTCGCGGTGGCGCCGCCGATGGTGACCCGCCCCGCGGCGATCAGCTGGCTGGCGTGCTCGCGCGAGCGCGCCAGATTTCGGCGCACCAGCTCGGCGTCGAGTCGGCGTCGTGCCACGTACGGTTCAGCTCCTGTTGTCGTCGAGTGCGGTGAGCGCTTCGCGCAGCCCACGGTGCACATCCTCGTACACCTCGATGTGATCCGCGGTCGGCAGGTCGTCGGCGTCGCTCAGCCGCACGATCAGCGTGTCCACCGCGGCCTGGCCGGTGGGCGCCGGTGCCAGGCCCAGCGGAGCGATCCCGTTCGGCGGCCCCTCCCCGGGCAGCGGTTCACTCATCGGAGGCCGTCTTCTTGCGGGCGGCGGTCTTCTTGGCGGGTGCGGCCTTCTTCGCGGCGGGGGCCTTCTTCGCCGGAGCGGTCTTCTTCGCCGGCGTCGTCTTCTTCGCTGCGGAGGTCTTCTTGACCGGAGTCGGCTCCTTGGGCGGAGCCGTCTCCTTGGCCGCAGGGGACTTCTTGGCGGGAGCCGTCTTCTTCGCGGGAGCGGCCTTCTTGGCGGGCGGGGCGGTCTTCGTGGCGGCCGGCGACGTCTTCTTCGCCTTGGCCGGAGCCTTCGGCTCGGTCGCCGCGGGCCGCTCGGGCTGCACCGTCTCTACGGGCTTTGCTGGCTTGGCCGGCTTCGCTGACTTCGCGGACGTCACGGACCGGACCGGCGCTACGAGCCGCTCGGTGGCGGCCGGCCCGGCGGGAGCCTCCGGATCGACGGGGTAGACCGGCTCGGCCGGCTCGGCCGGCTCCATCGGGTCGACCGTGATCCGCTCGAAGAGCGGTGACGCGGTCCCGGTGGAAGCGGCCCCGAAGCCGGCGTCCGCGTCCTCCTCGTCCTCGAGGTTCCGGACGCGGCGCTCCAGCGCCTCCAGGACCACACCAACCTTCGTGACCTCGTCGGCGACCCGTCCGACCCGGCTCATCGCCTTGTCGACCTCCTCGCGGATCAGCCCGATCAGCAGATCGCGGTTGGCCCGTCCGGCCGCCATCAGCTCGTCCGCCAGCGTCTGCACCTCCGGCGGAATGCTCTCGCCGATCCTGCGCTGGACGGCGTCGACATCTATCCCCGTCTGGTCGAGCAGCTCCCTGGCCACCCCCACCGCCCGCCGCCGGGTCGCCTCGGTCAGGCCGCCCGCGATCTGCAGACAGGTACGCAGCGCGTCCCGCATCGCCCTCACTCCTCGCCTCGCCATTGCCTCGCCATTGACGTATCCGCACCTGACGCTACCCGTACTGCCCGGCTCACGGCGTACGGTGCCCTGAGGTACCGTCGATCGAACGGATCACATGATCGTGGCGCGGGCGACCCCGGCGCCTGTACGCACCACCCGAACGGGAGACGCCCGACCGATGGCGACCATCGAGGAGTGCCGCAGCGCACTCGACCAGCTGTCGGAGAACCTCACGCGGGCCAACGGCGACATCCGCAGCGCCACGTCCCTGGACCGGTCGCTGAGCTGCCACATCACGGACCTCGGCACGACCTTCGTCGGACGGCTGACGGACGGCCGGATCCATGACGTGACGACGGTGCCCGGCGCGCCCGCCGAGAAGGCGCAGATCCGGCTGGCGATGGCCGGCGACGACCTCATCGCCCTGGTCGGCGGCGAACTGAGCTTCGCCAAGGCGTGGGGGAGCGGCCGGGTCAAGCTGGAGGCCGGCCTGCGGGACCTGCTGCGGCTGCGCTCACTGCTCTAGGGCGTGTTGCGAAAGTCCCGCCTGGCACGCGACGCCTGGACGCGCCCTACGGGCGAACGGCGCCACTTTCGACACACGCCCTGGCGGCACCCGGCCGGCCACCGACCTCCGACCACCGACGGCCCGGGGCTCAGAACCCGAGCCGCGCCAGCGCCTTCCCGGCGTCCGACTCGCACGCGCCGTCGCCCGCCGCCGCCCAGGCGGCCGCGCACAGGGCCCGCAGTCCGTCGAGGGCGTCACCATCGCCCTCCACCGTGAGCGCGTCGCCGTCCGCCGAAGCCGTCCAGCCGCCGCAGCGCGCCCCGTCACCGTCCACCGTGACCTCCGGCTGCGGTTCCAGCAGCCCGCGCAGATCGGCCGCCACATACGTCGGCCGGTGCTTCGGCACGGCGGCGAGCAGCTGCGCCGCCGTCGTCACACCCGTCAGCACCAGCAGCGAGTCCACCTCGGCGCCGGTCGCACCCTCGATGTCGGTGTCCAGCCGGTCGCCGACCACCAGCGGTCGCTTCGCACCGGTCCGCAGGATCGTCTCGCGGTGCATCGGCGGCTGCGGCTTGCCCGCCACCTGCGGCTCGGCGCCGGTAGCGATCCGTACGACCTCCACGGCCGCGCCGTTGCCCGGCGCGATCCCGCGCGGGTTCGGGATCGTCAGATCGGTGTTGGACGCGAACCACGGCACACCGCGCGCCACCGCGAACGAGGCCTCCGCCAGCAGCGACCAGCGCAGCTCGGGATCGTAGCCCTGCACCACGGCCGCCGGACCGTCCTCCGCCGACGCCACCGGCTCGAGACCGCGCTCGCGCAGCGCCGTCTGCAGCCCCTCGCCGCCGATCGCCAGCACCCGCGAGCCCGCCGGCACCTGCTCGGCGATCAGCCGGGCGACCGCCTGAGCCGAGGTGATCACGTCCTCCGCTTCCGCGGGCACGCCCAGCTCCGTCAGATGTGCGGCCACCGTCTGCGGGGTGCGGGCCGCGTTGTTGGTGACGTACGCGAGGTGCATCCCGTGCTCGCGCGCGGTGGCGAGGGACTCGACGGCGTGCGCGATGGCCTCGCCTCCCGCGTACACGACCCCGTCGAGATCGAGCAGAGCCGTGTCGTACGCGGCGTCCAGTGCTCGGTCGGAACCGCTCGGACTGGTCCGGTGGGTCATCGCGTGTCCGCTCCTCGTATGTCGTCCATCACCTTGATCATCCCCCATCGCCGCGGGCCACGTAGCATGCCCTGATGACCACTTCAGGACCCGCTCCCCACGGCTTGCGCCTCGCGCCCTTCCGCGGGCTCCGCTACGTGCCGGAGAGGGTGGGCAGCCTGGCCGCCGTCACCTCGCCCCCGTACGACGTCGTGGTCCGGCCGGACGGGCAGCGTCATCTGGAGACCGCCGACCCGCACAACGTCGTCCGTCTCATCCTGCCCCACAACGCCGATCCCACCAGCCGCCACCGGCAGGCCGCCACGGCCCTCGACCGGTGGCAGCGCGAGGGCGTCCTCGCCCCCGACCCGGAACCCGGGCTGTACGTGTACGAGCAGCGGGACGGCGACCATCTGCAACGCGGCCTGATCGGCGTCCTGCGGCTCACGCCGCCCGAGGAGCGGATCGTGCTCCCGCACGAGGACGTCATGCCGGGGCCGGTGGCCGACCGCGCCGCCCTGATGCGCGCGACCGGCGCCAACCTCGAACCGCTGCTGCTCGCCTACCAGGGCGGCGGCACCGTCGCGGAGATCGTCGACCGTACGGCGGACACCGAACCGCTGCTCGCCACCACCACCGAGGACGGCATCCACCACAAGTTGTGGTCGATCACCGATCCGGGGACCCTCGCCGCGATCGACGCCGACCTGTCGCCCCGCCAGGCGCTCATCGCCGACGGCCACCACCGCTGGGCAACCTATCTGCGGCTGCAGGCCGAGCAGTCCGGGCCGAGCCCCTGGGATCACGGCCTGGTGCTCCTCGTCGACACCGCCCACTACCCGCTGCGGGTCCGTGCCATCCACCGGGTGCTCCCGCAGCTTCCGGTCGCCGACGCCGTCGAGGCCGCCCGGCACGCCTTCCGCGTGACGGACGTCGACGGACCGCTGCCGGTGGCGCTGGACGCGCTGGCGGCGGCCGCGGCGGAGGGCAACGCCTTCCTGCTCGCGGGCGACGGCCGGTTCCGGCTGCTCGACCGGCCGGATCCACTGCAGATCGACCGATCCGTACCGCACGACCGGCCGCGCGAATGGCGGCAGCTCGACGCGACGGTCCTGCACAGCCTGCTCCTCGACGACATCTGGCAAGTGCCCGACGTCCCGGAGCACATCAGCTATCTGCACACGACGGAGTCGGCCGTCGAGCAGGCGGAGCGGCACGGCGGCACGGCAGTCCTGATGCACCCCGTGGACGAGGCCGTCGTCCGTGAGCTGGCCCGCCAGGGCGTCACGATGCCCCGCAAGTCCACCTCCTTCGGACCGAAGCCGGCCAGCGGCCTGGTCATGCGCAGCCTCGAACTGGGCTGAGCCGACGCCCGAGCTCGCTCCGCAAGGACGCAACGCGAAGAGGCGGCGCCCCCGCGTGGCGGGGGTGCCGCCTCTCAGTTGTGCGAGCGCTCAGGCCTTGCTGGTGCCCGTACCGGGCTCCTTGAAGGGCGAGTCCAGGAACGACGCCGGATCGGCCTCGTCCGTGATGTCGACCTCGGCCTCGGTGATCTCGACGTCGTCCTCGTCGTCCTCGTCATCGTCCGCGTCGTCCTCGGACTCCGCGTCCGCCGGCACGACGGACTCCGCCAGGTCGTGCGACTCCGCGGGGTCCTCGACGAGCGCGTCCACGAACTCGACGCCGTCCAGCTCGGCGAGCCGGTCGGAGGCGTCCGTGCTGCCGCTCTGGTCGGCCTCCGCCGCCTTGGCGAACCACTCGCGCGCCTCGGGCTTGCGGTCCACGGCGAGCAGCGCGTCGGCGTAGGCGTACCGCAGTCGCGCGGTCCACGGGTTCATGGCGTTCGCCGCCAGCTCGGGACCCTGCAGCGTCACCACCGCGGCCTCGGGCTGGCCCATGTCCTGCCGGGCGCCCGCGGCGACGAGCCGCATCTCGACCTGACCGGCCTTGTCCAGCTTCTGCACCTCCGGCGCACCCGCCATCGCCAGCGCGCGCTCCGGACGGCCCATGCCGCGCTCGCAGTCCGCCATGACCGGCCACAGGTCCACGGAACCCGTCATCCGCTTGGTGGCGCGGAACTCCGCGAGCGCCTCGCCGTAGCGAGCGGTCGCGTACGAGGCGAAGCCGGCGGCCTCCCGCACGGCGGCGACGCGCGACGCGAGCCGCAGGGCGATCCTGGAGTACTCGTAGGCCGCCTCCGGGTCCTCGTCCAGCAGCTGCGCCACCATGACCAGGTTGCGCGCCACATCGTCGGCGAGCGTCTTCGGCAGGCTCATCAGCTCCTGGCGCACGCTCGGGTCGATCTCCTGACCCGTGACCTCGTCCGGGATCGGCAGCCGCTTGACCGGCTCCCGCTCCTCACGGCGGTCCTCACGCCCGGCGCTCTCGAACCGTCCGTGGCTCTCCTCCGCCGGCCGGCGGCTCTGGCCCCGGTCGTCGTCACGGCGCGGCCCACGCGGGGGCGCGTCACGGCGGTCGTCCTGACGCGGACCGCGCGGCGGCCCGTCACGACGGTCCTCACGCGGGCGGTCGCTGCCGGGACGGCTGCTGCTCGGACGGTCACTGCTGGGACGGTCGCTGCCCGACCGCTCGTAGCGCGGACGGTCCTCACGGGGACGGTCCTCACGCGGACGCTCGAAGCGCGGCCGGTCCTCGCGGGGACGGTCACTGCTCGGTCGGTCGCTGCTGGGACGGTCGTACCGGGGGTGGTCGCCCTGGGGACGGTCGTCGCGGCGGAAGCTGCCGCCGCGGTCGTCCTGGCGGGGGCCGCGCGGCGGGCCGTCACGGCGGTCGTCACGGGGACGGTCACTGCTGGGGCGGTCGTAGCGCGGGCGGTCGCCCTGCGGGCGGTCGTCACGGCGGAAGCCGCCGCGGTCACCGCTCGGCGGGCCGGAACGCGGACGGTCACCCTGCGGACGGTCGTCACGACGGAAGCTGCCGCCACGGTCGTCGGGACGCGAGCCACCACGCGGCGGGCCGTCACGACGGTCGCCACTCGGCGGGCCGAAGCGCGGACGGTCACCCTGCGGGCGGTCATCGCGACGGAAGCCACCACGCGGCGGGCCGGAACGCGGACGGTCACCCTGCGGACGGTCGTCACGGCGGAAGCCGCCGCGGTCACCGCTGGGACGATCCGTACGCGGGCGGTCTTCACGCGGACGGTCAGAACGGGGGCGATCAGAGCTCGGGCGGTCAGAACTCGGGCGGTCGGTACGGGGTCGGTCGTCACGACGGTCATCCCGGCGGAAACCGCCGGCCCGGTCACCATCGCGGCGCGGGCCGCCGGTGCGGAAACCGCCCCGGTCGCCACCGCTCTGTCGCGGCTCCCGGCGCTCAGGCCGATCCGACCGATCCTCGGGCGAGTTGGACATCGTCGTAACTCCTTGGTTCGTGCTGCTGTAGTGCCAGTCTCTCGTACCTGCCGAGTGACCGCGCACCGGTGGGGCAAAACAAAAAGACCCTCGGTCCCAGCGCAGAGGCCGGGACCGAGGGTCCATAAAGATTGTTCGGCGGCGTCCTACTCTCCCACAGGGTCCCCCCTGCAGTACCATCGGCGCTGAAAGGCTTAGCTTCCGGGTTCGGAATGTAACCGGGCGTTTCCCTAACGCTATGACCACCGAAACACTA